>NZ_JAUBRI010000014.1:0-8091 GCF_036701795.1 Microcoleus sp. N9_A1 | reverse complement strand
ACTCCAACTCCAACTCCAACTCCAACTCCAACTCCAACTCCAACTCCAACTCCAACTCCAACTCCAACTCCAACTCCGACTCCAACTCCAACTCCAACGGGAACTCCAACTCCAACGGGAACTCCAACTCCAACGGGAACTCCAACGCCTGAACCAACTCCAACACCAACGGGAACTCCAACGCCTGAACCAACTCCAACACCAACGGGAACTCCAACGCCTGAACCAACTCCAACTCCAACAGGAACTCCAACGCCTGAACCAACTCCAACTCCAACAGGAACTCCAACGCCTGAACCAACTCCAACTCCGACTTCGACGGCATCATGCCCAAGTCCGATATCTATACCAATGCCTGTACTGGAACCTGGCCCGATCGTAACTTTGGAAAATCCAGGAGATGATTTACTGTTTGGTACTAGCGGTGAAGATAGTATCAATGGTGGCAGGGGCAATGACACGGTATTTGGTTTGGATGCTTCTGATAGTCTGTTTGGAGGTGATGGGGACGATCGCATTTTTGGCAATCCAGGCAGCGATACCATTGATGGCGCTTTTGGCGATGATGTTATTTTTGGCGGCAAAGATAACGATTTGGTTGTCGGCCGTGATGGGAACGATCGACTCAGGGGCGATCGAGGTAATGATACTGTCACGGGTGACAATGGCGATGATGTATTGTTCGGCGGCAAAGGGTTAGATTTGCTGTTCGGCGGGGAAGGAAATGATACGATGAGCGGCGATTTGGCTCAAGATACCTTGATTGGCGGGCCGGGGAGTGACTTGTTTTTGCTGAGACAAAATGGAGCACAAACAGATGTAGCTTTTGCAGATTCGATCGCTGATTTCCAGGTTGGCATTGATTCGATCGGACTTACTGGAAATTTGACCATTGATAATTTGCGGCTGGATGCGGTTGATTGCAACACTGTGATTCGAGTTGCTAATTCCGGTCAAATTTTGGCTGTGGTTAACTCGGTGAAGCCAGAGCAACTTTTGGGAAGTTTTGTGACTGCTAATATCACTTTGATTTAGAGGTTTTATCAAGGGCGATCGCTTTCTAGTTTTCTGGAAGGGCGATCGCTTAAGGTCAAACCAGCAGTCCGGCAGGGGTTTAAACCCCTGCCTCAAAGCTAAAGTCCTCGCTATGAGGACTGATCGGAAAATTTTTTAAACTCATTAGTTATCATAGCGATGATTTTCGCTATTAGACTAGGTAGCGGCTCGGATACGGTGGTTGATTTTGAGGTGGGTATCGATAAATTTGCGATCGATAACGGTTTGACTTTGCAGCAGTTAGAAATTAGTCAAACTGCGGCAGGAACAGTGCTGAAAGTTATATCCACAGATCGAGTTTTGGCAACTGTGACTGGGTTGAATAGTTCGATTACTGCATCGGATTTTGTGTTGCTTTAGATTTAACTCCAGCGTAGGGGCAACCACAGGATTGCCCTTCTAAAGTTCTTCAGTGAAAATCAGCGGCAGCAATTTGTATGTCCTTCAAGCAGAACCCGGAGTTACAGATGTCAATAATAAAAGCTAAAGTCCTTACTACAAAAAAATTCACATTTGTTGCAATTTACCAATTTTTTAACTTATGTTAGACATCAAGACGAATCCTACCGATCGCCTTTTTTGCATTCAACAGCCAAAGGCGATCGCCACATCAGCATTTCCGGTTAACAACGACTTGCTCAAGCTAGCGATCGAGTATCCATTCAATGTTTCTAGTGATAGTGCTGAATCTAGCTTTCCTAAGCTCCCAGCATTCAGCACCGACCAACAGACACAAACTACGGATTTTATTGTAGCGGATGCCAGCGCTAGCTTTAGTTACTCTGTGAGCGATGCTCAACTCAAACCGCAGTCACAGTCAGCGATCGCAAACACAGATCCCCTAACGGGAACAATATCTGCTTCCCAGTTAAATTTATCCGATTCAGATAACTCTCTTTTGACAGCTCGTAATGTTGTTGGCGTTCAGAACGGTAGCATCAGCTTAACTGAGTTCGTGGGGACAGGCGATATCGACGATTTCTACCGATTCGATATCAACACTAATAGCAATTTCAGCCTGCGTCTCGACGGTTTGACGGCGGATGCTGACGTAGACCTAATTCAAGATAGAAATCGCAACGGTGTTTTTGATTTTGGTGAAAGTATTGGCTACTCTTATAAGCTTGGCACTACCCCGGATGTGATTAATTTACCCAATCTGGCTCCAGGTACATACTCTGTCCAAGTCTCTAGCTACTCAGGCTCTACCAATTACAACCTGACTATTTCTGCAACACCTGTTCCTGTCTTGCCCGATATTCCAACACCTAACGGTGTTTTTAATGGCAATTACGGCTATGGTTTAGTGAATGCAAATGCAGCAGTTACCCGCACCCTGAACAGCTCAACTCTCTTCCCTGATGTTCCTAATTTGAGCGAGAATAATTGGGGGCTAGACGCGATCAATGCGCCCGAAGTTTGGAATCAGAACATTACAGGAAATGGGATTGTTGTAGCTGTCATTGATACTGGTGTTGACTACTACCATCCCGACTTGGATAATAATATTTGGCAGAACGCTGATGAAATTGCGGAAAATGGCATTGATGACGATCGCAACGGATTTATTGATGATATTCGGGGTTGGGATTTTGTCTATAACGATAACAACCCAATGGATTTGGATGTCTACGGTCACGGGACTCACGTAGCAGGTTTGATCGCGGCGGAACGAAATGATTTTGGGATCACAGGAGTTGCGCCCAATGCTAAGATTATGCCTATCAGAGTGATAGACAGCTTTCGTGACGCCTATAGTAATGATGTTGCTGCTGGAATCCGCTATGCTGCTGATAATGGAGCAAATGTAATTAACCTCAGCTTGGGAAATGAGTTTTACCCTTCCAACGAGGAGAATGACGCAATTGAGTATGCAAATAACAAAGGCTCTGTTGTGGTGATAGCAGCGGGAAATTCTGGTTTTAGCCTACCTGATTATCCAGCTCGTAATGCCGATCGCTGGGGAATTGCCGTGGGCAGTATTGATATAAACGGCAGGATGGCTGACACCTCGAACGCTGCGGGTTCCACACCTTTGGATTACGTAGTTGCTCCGGGAGTAGACATCTATTCTACAACTCCCTATAGCACCTATGACACCCTAAGTGGCACATCTATGGCAACGCCACACGTAGCGGGTGTAGCGGCTTTAGTTTTGAATGCCAATCCGACTTTCACTCCGGCTCAAGTTGAGTACATTTTGACAACAACAGCTAATCCAAATGGGTTGACTGTATAGCATCTATAGGGTTAATGAGACAGGGGTGTAAACCCCTGTCGTGGGACTACTACAGTTTTGAGAAAATGAATCAGCCCTGGTTAATTCTTAATCTTATTCACATAGCCCCACAAACTATAATCGCGACTCAGCCAACCCCGGAAAAAAGCCATCTGAGTCGGATCTTCTTGCACCCTTTTGTAGCGGTAAATAATTCGTTCGTTAATCATTTGCAGCGCGGTATTTCTATTATTTGCCCCTTTCAGCGCTTCCTTGGTGCGCGAGTCAAAAACTCCCGTTTGTGGCAATCCTAATGCTTGCTGGAGAAAAGTAATAGAGTTATTAATACCGAAATTAACGGCGGTGTCAAACATGACGATCGCCAAAGCCGGCTGCATCGTGCCCGAGAGGCTCGAATCCCAGTAATATTTATAAATTTCTAGGAGCTCTGCTTCCGACATCTGCGTCACGTCGAGGGGCGGAAGCCCACGACTGTAGCGGTAGGCGTTGTATTCCGTTTGCAAGACGCCCCGATAAGTTCTGCCGCCCTTATCGGCTGGGTGATTGCTGAATCCGCCCTCAAAATATAGGGTGAAATAAAGAGCTGTTTGAAATAATTTCTGCCGAAAGCTGGCTGTCTGCTGCTGCTGTGCGAAAGTCTTTTGGGCAAAGGGTAAGGGGATTGCTAAGGTTAACAAGAGTATCCCCAGCAGGAGGTTTGGTTTCCACTTGATGTTATGTTGGCGCTGTGTCGCTTGCTTGTCGCTCATAAATTCTGTGTGACGATCGCCCGTAGTTCCGCTAAAACTGCTACTGTGCAAAATAATATAGATTCAACCTTTAACTTGATAGCACAGATAGGCCGCCAAATGAAGTCCGATTTTCCCAACCAATCCGAAACACCCCAATTTGAAGATGCTGCATCGCTGACAGTGGTTGCAGAAACCTATTACTCTCAAGGCAATTTAGCAGCAGCCGTCGCTGCTTGTCGCCGAGCTCTGGAATTGCAACCGGATTGGGCGGCGGCTTACGTGACAATGGGCAATGTGCAGCAAGCAAGCGGCCAAATTGATGAAGCGATGCGGTTTTATTCTGAGGCGATCGCTCTAAATCCCGATTTTGCTGAGGCTTATGCTAATTTGGGCAGTATGCTCTACAAACAAGGGCATTTGGTGGAGGCGATTGTCAATTACGAAAAGGCGATCGAACTTAAACCAAATTTGGCGGCTGCTTACTGGAATTTGGCAGGGGCACTGAAGCAGCAGGGGCAGCAGGATGCAGCGGTAGCATACGAGCAAAAAGCTCTCGAACTCAATCCCCACCTTGCTCAGGTAGATTTTCACTTAAACTTAGGAGATAAATTAGCGCGGCAAGGGAAATTAGATGAAGCGGTGGCTGCATGGCAGCAGGCGATCGCATTTAAACCCGATTTAGCCGAAGCATACTGTCAAATTGGCAGAGTTTTGCGCCACCAAGGTCAATTTAAAGACGCAATACCCAACCTTCAAAAAGCCCTAGAAATTAAACCCGATTTTATTTCTGCCCACCAACATTTGTGCGGCATCCTCAGAGATACTAGCGATTTAGCTGCCGCGCGGCAAGCCGTGCACCAATACAGCCAAATGTGTGCCGAAACCGATCCAATTATGACCGCGATTTACTTCATCAGCACCTATCAAGTGTCGGGATTAAATCAAATTGCGGGCGATCGATTTTTAGAGCTAGAGTCATACTTGCAGCAAAAATTAGAAACCGCTAGCCCGGTGGAAATTAAATCGCTTTATGCAAATTTGTTATTCAGCACGCCCTATTTGCGAGATGACTTGGCGGCCAACTCAAAACTTTACAGATTAATTGCCCAAAAGTATATCGATCAATGTATTAAACCTAATTTTTCTCAACCCGCAAATTACCGTTTCAAACCAAGTGTTCCATCCAGCAAGTTAAAAATCGGCTTTTTGTCCAATCACTTTAGCCGCCATTCTGTAGGTTGGTGCAGCGCTGACATCATTCGCGAATTGTCCGACATCACACCGAATGTGTATTTCTACGCTTCCGAAAGAATTATTCCTGACGATCGCACTCAGCAATTTGAAAGTTTGGGAAAACTGACTTTTCCGAAAACGTACCCGAATGGACTTGCGAATTCCGCAGAAATTATCGACCAAATTCAGCAAGATGAACTGGACGTTTTAGTCGATTTAGATTCTCTCAGCGTACCAGTTCACGCTGACATTCTCTACCAAAAACCAGCACCAGTTTGTGTTTCTTGGCTGGGATTTGACGCCCCTTACCTATCGCCGGAAAATTACTTTCTTACAGACTGGCACTCGCACCCCGCTGACAGAGAAAAATATTATGACGAGCAGCTAATTAGGATGCCTGATTCCTTTGTGGCGGTGTCCGGTTTTCAGAGATATGGAGTTGATCCCGTTGCATTGAGAAGGTCGAATCGGATCGGTTTGGATCAGATAGTTTACCTGTGCGTTGCTCCCGGCAGAAAATTTAATTACGAGTTGGTAAAAGCCCAAATTGCGATTCTCAAACAAGTGCCGAACAGTATCTTAATTCACAAAGCTTTAGGCGATGCTGCGGTGTTTGAGGCTGCATATCACCAAGCTTGCGAAGCTGAGAAAGTGAGCAAGCACCGAATTAAGTTTTTGCCGAGGTTTGCTACTGAGGAAGAACACAGAACTGTCTATTTGCTGGCCGATGTTTTGTTAGATTCTTATCCTTACAACGGAGGAACTCACACTTTAGAGGCTTTGTGGTTTAATTTGCCGGTGGTGACTCGCACAGGAGAGCAGTTTTTGTCGAGAATGGGTTATTCGTTTTTGCAGACTTTGGGAATTGAAACTGGTGTGGCTTTGTCTTGGTCGGAATATGTGGAAGTGGGTGTAAAATTGGGCAAAGAACGTGAATTGAGAAATGCAATTAAAGCACAATTGGTGAAATCTAAAGATCCAGCCAATTTGTCGCCGCTGTGGAATCCGAAAAAGTTTGCTGGTGATATGTATGCGGTGTTTGAAAAATTGTGTAAAATAGCATGACTAATTATTGCTGACTAAGTAAGGTGAAAATAAACATTACATGGGAAGAAGTATAGAATAGCATGACTAATTATTGCTGACTAAGTAAGGTGAAAATAAACATTACATGGGAAGAAGAAGGGCGGGTTTTGCACTCATATTCTCGCTTGTATCAGAGCTTATTAGCTAAACCCGCCCCTACAATTTCCAGCGGGTTTTGCACTCATATTCTCGCTTGTATCAGAGCTTATTAGCTAAACCCGCCCTTACAATTTCCAGCGGGTTTTGCACTCATATTCTCGCTTGTATCAGAGCTTATTAGCTAAACCCGCCCCTACAATTTCCAGCCCGTAGGGTGCGTCAGGCGAAACAATCAGCAATGTGATAAAAGATTCAATCCTGACGCACCCTACAATGACTACAAACCGAGAAAGGTTATTTGATCGAAGGCTATTTAACTGCTGACTACTGACTAATGACAACTGACAACTGACAACTGACTAATGACAACTATTAAGTTTTTAAAACAACCGACTTCGGAAGCTTGGATAGAACAGGCGCTCGCCCATTTGGATACAATCTTATTAGACCATTCTCACTGCGAGCGGAAAGCGGCGGGAGTAGCGTTAAATTTAATGTTTCGCTACCCAGCAAGGGAAAAATTGGTGAGGATGCTAACGGCGATCGCCCGTGAAGAATTAGAGCATTTCGAGCAAGTCAACCAGCGGTTAGAAAAGCGCAGCATTGCTTTGGGCCCTTTGGCTGCACCTCCCTACGGTGCCGGTTTGTCCGCCCAAATTCGCAAGCAGGAACCGGAGAGACTTTTGGATTCTTTGTTGGTTTCTGGTTTGATAGAAGCGCGCAGTCACGAACGGTTGGGGCTGCTGGGCGATCGCTGTCCCGACGCGGAATTAGCTAAATTTTATCGCAGTTTGATGGCTTCGGAAGCGCGCCATTACGGTGTATATTGGATTTTAGCAACAACTTATTTCGATCGCCCTCTTGTGATTGACAGGCTGGAGGAATTATCATTAGTAGAGAGCGAGTTGCTGGCAAGTCTTCATCCCGAACCGAGAATTCACAGTTAAAATCTAGGTGCATTTAAAGACGGTAAAATACAAAAAACAACTAATTTTACAGTTGCTCAAGTCAAAAAATAAATATACGTTGCAACAACCAATGAAAACCCAACATCTCGATTTTTTAATTCGTTCCTGGGAAACGCGCGATCGCGCTGAGGCTTTCTATTTAATTAGGGATGTTTTAGCAGAGTACGGTTTAAAATGCGAACCTCACGGGGCAGATCGAGATGTCTATGATGTAGAACTACATTATCATAATCAAGGCGGCGAATTTTGGGTAGTTGAACGCCAGGGTAAAATAGTGGGTACGGCGGCTTACTATCCGATTGAGCGCGGAAATAATGCTGTGGAAATTCGCAAAATGTATATTTTGCCCGCAGCAAGGGGGCTAGGTTTGGGGAAATTTTTACTGCAAGAATTGGAAAGTAAAATTATCGATCGCGGCTTTGAGGAAATCTGGATAGAAACTGCTAGTATTCTCAAAGAAGCTGTGAAAATGTACGAAAATAGCGGATATCTACCGACAACTGGTGTGGAGACGCCAAGGTGCGATCGGGTTTACGTAAAATCTCTAGGTTAGAAACTGGGTTTCTGGGAATTTTGCAAAGTCTAAGAAACCGGGTTTCTGAGAAAATCTCGGTTGGGTGACGATATATAGCAGTTGACAGTTGACAGTTGACAGTTGACAGTTACATAGTACGAGCAT
>NZ_JAUBRI010000190.1:0-1181 GCF_036701795.1 Microcoleus sp. N9_A1 | reverse complement strand
GGGAGCATCCCATTAAGGAAGTAAGTATTTATACTTAGTTTAGAAACAGGTAAAATGTTAAAAAATCACACCTCAAGGATAGAAACATATGAACCCAGCTAACGAACAAAAACTCAAGTACCATCTCAGGGAAGTAGCAAAACTTTTAAAAGAGGAAACTCCGCAGGAGGAACTACAAAACTTTGAGCATATAGAGTTGGCTGCAAGAAAGCATATACTCGAAACGGTCGGACCAGAAATTGGCACATTTTTTTTTCTTCAGGGGAGCCTCCAGTCAAAGGAAAACAACGGCAAGTAAAAACCTGTATCGGCATAATAACAGTCAAGAGCCGTCGGGCAAAGCAGCTAGGATTAGCGCCCAGGACTCAGCTAAGTCCAGTGATGACCAAATGTTGTTGGGTAGCTAGTGCCAAGTCTTCCTATGAGGAAGCCGAACAAGATCTCGCACTGATGACGGGCATCAAAATAGGACACAGTAGTCTCCATCGTTTAGTACAAAAGAGTAACTTTCCTCAAGCCGACAGTAAACACAGGGTGGATAGCCTCAGTGTAGATGGGGGAAAAATCCGCTTGAGAACCGAAGAACCAGGGCCTTGTCAATGGCGAGATTATAAAGCGGTAAGTCTACATGATTCAGTGTGCCAAGCCTATTTTCAAGAGAATGACGCTCTAATCAGTTGGGTACACAAGCAATCCCTGAGCCGTATGATCACCTGCGTTGGTGATGGTCATGATGGAGTTTGGAAAATTATCAGTGGATTAAAACCTGAATCGGAGCGAAGGGATGTACTTGATTGGTATCATTTAGTAGAAAATCTCCACAAAATTGGGGGGTCATCTCAACAGTTAAAACGACTAGAAACCTCACTGTGGAGAGGTTGTGTGGATGAAGTTTTAGAGGAGCTATCTGAAAGAAAGGGACACTTAGTACAGAATTTTCGGGCTTATTTAGCAAAGCATCGCCACCGAATTGTTAACTATGATTTATATCAATCCCTTGGGCTTGCTATTGGCTCAGGTTCCGTTGAATCTACAGTCAAACGGATTGGCGCTCGCGTGAAACTTTCGGGAGCACAATGGCTTCCTCAATCTGTATCTAAAATCCTTCGCTTACGCTGTGCTTATCTTAACGGGGAATTTTCCTTAAGTATTTCTGCTTAGTTCTCAACTGGGATGCTCCC
>NZ_JAUBRI010000013.1:0-123075 GCF_036701795.1 Microcoleus sp. N9_A1 | reverse complement strand
CTAGCTAATTTACGATGATTACATTTACGTCCTAGAACTTAACTATACAGAGGCTTTGAGTGTTTTCGGAGATGTCTATTCATGCTTGCGTTTTCTTTCTAGTCGCGATGGGTAGCGTTGGAATTTGGCAAGTCAGGAACTATGTAAAAACTGGATATTCGGGATTTGCGGCTGTTTCTGATTACAATCTATATTGCTATAACGGGGCATCTGTAATTGCCAAACAAAACAAAATAACTTTTGAAGAGATGTCTGAACAGCTTGGATGTAATAATCGCGCAAAGTATTTAAAATTTCATCCCGAACAGCAAACATGGAGTCAGAGCGAAATTTATCGCTACATGGGGAAAGAAGGAAAGAAAATGATTATGAGCCATACTTGGGATGCCTCAATTGTTCATTTAGAAGGAACTCTTAGAACCTTGATTGAGACACCCGCAAAGCTGTACCTAAAACGATTCACTAGGCAACGTAATCCTGCTCTAAGTCCTTCCTCTCAAATTCCTAAAGTTTTAACTGGCCAAACAACCTGGAAAGCAATATTTAGTGATTTTCACCTTTCGCCTCTAGTCTTTTTTTCTGACTTAAGCTTGTTATTAATATCAGGAGCATATTTTTTAGGTGTTACCGCAGCTTTGCTATCCAGTAATTTCCTGAAAAATAGGGCAATGATAACGCTTGTTAGCATAGCGACATACTTCCTTGCCGTATCCGGGGGCGTTGCAGGTGGCTATAGGTTTCGCCTTGCCATTACGCCAATAATCTGTCTGCTGGCAGGATATGGCTTGTGGCTGATTGTAGACAAGATAAAGCAAAAAAATATTCAGCAGTAAGGCGACATTGGTAACTTTAATATCAAGTCGATCGCATGAGGGTAATTTGAGCGGGGTATAATTAGTAAGTTTATTGCCAGATGATTGCCCATGACTAATTCTGTTTCAGTCCCCGCCCAACCCCTAATTGTAGGAGTGACTGGAGCATCGGGATTAATTTACGCGGTGCGAACTTTAAAATATCTATTGGAAGCCGATCGCGCGATCGAACTGGTAGCATCGAAATCTACTTACATGGTTTGGCAAAGCGAACAGAACACGCGAATGCCGGCAGAACCGACTCTGCAAGAAGAATTCTGGCGGGAACAAGCAGGAGTAGCCACAATGGGTAAACTTCGATGTCATCCCTGGCAAGATGTCGGTGCTAATATTGCTAGTGGCTCCTTTCGCACCCAAGGGATGATGATTATTCCCTGTAGCATGAGTACACTAGGCAAGTTGGCGGCTGGCTTGAGCTCGGATTTGCTCGAAAGAGCGGCCGACGTTCAGCTAAAGGAAGGGCGAAAATTGGTACTTGTACCTAGAGAAACGCCTTTTAGCTTGATTCACCTGCGGAATTTGACTACCTTGGCCGAAGCTGGAGCTAGAATTGTACCAGCGATTCCTGCCTGGTATCACAATCCGCAAACTATTGAAGATTTGGTAGACTTTGTGGTGGCTCGCGCTTTAGACCAGTTGGGGATTGATTGCGTTCCTCTAAAACGCTGGAAGGAAGAAGGTCAGTTGACAGTTGACAGTTGACAGTTGACGGTTGACAGTTGGCAGTTGACAGTTGACGGTTGACAGTTGACAGTAACAACCAATAACCAATAACAAACAACCAATAACAAACAACAAATAACCAATAACCAATAACCAATAACTGACAACAAACAACTGACAACTGACAACTGACAACAAACAAATTCCCAATATTTTTAATATGCGTGCTGTATTTTTGCTAGTAATTGTGGTAGGGCTGACTATTTTTGCCCTGCAAAATGTGGAGCCGGCATTATCGCTGGTATTTTTGGGAGTTCGATCGCCTGCTGTGCCCTTATCTATCTGGATTCTGCTCAGCATGGCGGTGGGAGCTCTCACATCTTTATTGATTTCTGGTTTGCTGGCTTTTTCAAATTACCTATCTGCAACGCGCGCCCGCACCGGCCGCGACAGTCGCAGCCGTCCCGATACTTTCCCCGAAGACGGGAGAACACCTTACACGCCACCTCCCCCTCCGAGAAAACAGGAAATTGACCCATATCTGAATTCGGAAAATAGCCAAACTCAGGCTGCTGGTTCCTACCGAACTGAGTACGGCACGTCGGCTGGTTACAGTGCCCGGACTTTCCAGCAAGAAACTCCGAACCCGGATGGGGCGAAGGATTACGCTCAACCGGGGACTTATGCAGCGGCAGACGATGAGGACGATTGGGTCTCAGATGGCTCAAAATCGGGTTCTCAAGGGGGCGATGATGATTGGGGGGACGATCGCGATTTTGCCACTCGACCGCAGGTAAATGACGTTGCAGGGGCAAATCCGAGGAATTACGAAACTAAACAAGAACCGAAAAGCAAGTCTTGGGCTGGCTCGGTATACTCTTACGGCTATCGAGATCCGAACCAGTCGGGGGTGGGGCAAACTGAGTCTGTCTACGATGCGGAGTATCGGGTGCTGGTTCCCCCGCAAGAGCCCATACCTCCAGCGGGAGGCGGGGAAGCACCCAAAAATCCTAGTGCAGAAGCAGAGGATGATTGGGGATTGGATGAGGATGATGTATTTGAGGAGGAGCGCCCCAGCGGCGGGCCGATTAACCTAAAAAAATAGAAAAATATGGAGGATTTGGCGGTGGATTTGTTGAGGGGAGTTAATATCTATCTCGTGGGGATGATGGGTGCGGGAAAAACAACGGTGGGGCGGATTTTGGCAAGAAAATTAAAATACCGTTTTTTTGATACTGATGAACTAATTGTTCGAGTTGCTAATCAGTCAATTGCTGAGATTTTCGATCGCGAAGGGGAAGAGGCTTTTCGGGAACTAGAAACGAAAGTGCTCGGCGAATTGTCTGCTTATCAAAATTCGGTGGTGGCTACGGGCGGCGGTATTGTGGCGCGATCGATGAATTGGGGTTACTTGCACTACGGTGTAGTAGTTTGGCTGGATGTGCCTGTAGATCAATTGTACGATCGACTGCGATCAGACACCGCTCGACCCCTACTGCAGGAGGGCGAGCTCAAATCTAAGCTGCAAAGCCTTTTGAACGAGCGAGAGCGTTTCTACACTCAAGCAGATGTCCGAGTTTCCATTGGTAGAGGCGACAGACCTGAAGAAGTGGCGCGTCGGGCGATCGAAGAGATCAAAAAAGTTATCAAATCTGAAACCGGGCCTGATCTCAATTGATACATTCAAAAACTGGGTTGCTTACAAAATAACAGGTTGCTCAGGACTTTTGGTATTAGTTCCCAAAAATAATGCAACCCTACACAAGCTCCAAACAACCAGATTCATCAGTCATTCCCAAAATCTAAAATCTAAAATCTAAAATCTAAAATGGTATGACTTCGGTAAAAATACTGATTTTTGTCTGAGTGTGCCCGTTTAACGACCCAATATTTTTAAATCCACCGGGTTTGAGTGGATGTGATGCGTAACTTTTATAAGTATAGACCTCTTGCATAAATCTTTGATTGATGGCTCGACCGCAGATAAAAGGCAGATAAACACGGATGAACGCAGATAATTTCAAAATAGAAAAGTGACTTTTGTAAGAAGTCTTATGAGGATGTGGCGATGCGGAGATTTTATACAAGAACTAATGGCAGACTCGTCTGATGCGTTAAAGTCGGCTCTTGAGTGCTCCCTAAAAATAAAATGGCCCCACCGCTGAAGGGCTGTAGGGCGCAAGGACAGTTAAACGCTAACTTGATTGTCGGGAAATTTAGCATCAATGCTATCCTCCTATGTGACGATTTTACGATCGTCCATTCACTCATCAACTCTCCTGTATCAAAAAATGTAACCTAGCACCGATCGAATTCCACCTGTCCTATTCTAAAAACAATACCTCATGCATTCTGACGAGCAGCTTCCTAAAGCTGCTTTTTTATTGCGATAAGTTTTTGGCTGCGGGACTTGCGGGTTCTTGGCAATAACATTTGGAGCAACAGTCGCTACATTTCAATACTGCCATAGCGGTTTTCAGTTCCACTCCTGGTTCGTCGGTAATTGGTAATTGGTAATTAGTCATTGGGAATTAGTAAAGCGCAACGGGGAATCGGCCATTGACAAGCTGTACCTCACCAGGCTTGAAAACTGCTATGATTAGGGCGCGGAACTGGGAATTAATCCGAGGGTGGGGGATTGAAAAAAAATAAGCTGTATTTATTGATGGACGATCTGATAGTTTTCGGCTAAATATCCGTTGCGAGTTATAGAATTTGGTTGGATGAATTTCCCGTTCCTCATTAAGAAAATACGAGCCTGCCTGTTTTTGACCAAAACTCGATCGCTCCGCCCAACCCCACACCTGTTAAAGAAATGGTAGCTAATACCGCAAAAGCCCGCCAATTTTTCCAACCAGATATTTGAATATCGAGCCTTGCCAAAGCTCCGGCTGAAATCAAGAGTAAACAAGTAGCAAAAAGGTGCATCCAGGCAATAACTACCACTGCCACAAAAGCTCCTAAAATTATAGAAATAAAAGCACCCATATCACTCGAAAACCACTCCAGGATTAATGCTTTTATGTCTCTCAGCGGGAAAGACAAGGCGGCAGCCAACACTAAAATTGAAGCTATGGCTAGAAACCAAGTCAGGTGCGGGGGAACATCAAACTCAGATAATTTCCAGCCAAAAGTGAAATAAGTAACAAAAAGTAGAGTTAGGGAAACCCAAGAGTTTTTTTTCATCCAATGGCACAATTAGGAGAACCAGGCAAAAAAAAGATGATGAGCCCGAGGACTTTGTACAGGGCCTATAGGTTAGTAGAAATAGCTTGCACCGGACAGGTAGGGATGCATTGCTCGCAAACGATACACCGCGATCGAGCAAAACTTAGTTTAAAGCTTTCTGGGTCAAGGGTCAAGGCTTCTGTCGGGCAAACCCCCGTACACAAACCGCAGTGAACGCAGATATCTTCGTCTATGAGTATTTCCCGACTGGCTAAGGAAACGCCGATGTTTTGCGATCGCATCCAGTCGATCGCCGCTTCTAGTTGGTCGATGTCCCCTGATAACTCTAGCACCAGTTTGCCCACTTGGTTCGGAGCCACCTGAGCACGGATAATGTTGGCGGCAACATTAAAATCCTTTGCCAGTCGATAGGTGACAGGCATTTGGATCGATCGTTGGGGAAACGTCAGTGTTACCCGTTTTTTCACCCTGCAAGTCCTCGGTAATTTACAAACAATCTTTGTTATCTTCTGTTTTAGCGCACTTGGTCTAATTGCTGCCTTTACCACAAATTTTTATGAGATGAGTCGGATTATCTCAAAATGTGCTATAATAATTTAAATCTATTATTTAAAATAAAAACATAGAAATCAAAACGCAATTTATTTTATGACCCAGAATTCCCCCAAGTCAACTGTCGCCCCCGCCGCCAAGAATCCCGAAACAAAAGTCGCCACGCGCCTCAGAAACTTATTGATCGTGTTGACCGCGATCGCCCTTTCGGTATCCATCTTTTTCGGAGTGCGAACCCAAACGCCGTCAAGCAGTCTCACCGAAATGGCAAAAGCTTCAACGCCCTTAGAAACAGCTTTGGTAAACGGCAAACCGACACTCATGGAATTTTATGCTAATTGGTGCGGTAGCTGTCAGGCAATGGCCAACGATCTGAGCGAAATCAAACAGAAATACGCCGAACCGATGAATTTTGTGATGCTGAATGTAGACAATGACAAATGGCTGCCAGAAATCACAAAATATCGAGTAGATGGCATTCCGCACTTTGTCTATTTGAACGATAAAGGTAGCGCCGTTGCTGAAACGATGGGCGAAATGCCGCGCAGTATTATGGAAGCTAACTTAGAAGCTTTAATTGCAGGAAAACCTCTGCCACACGTCCAAGCAGGCGGTCAAGTTTCTAATTTTACTCCCCCCACAGGGCCTGTGAAAACAAGTAGCTCCGACCCCCGCGCCCACGGCTCTCAAGTACAGTAAATGAAGTCATTACTGAGTAGTCAGTAGTCAGTAGTCAGTAGGAATAAGAGGCGTTGCTGATTTACGGTATGAAAGGCTAAATATGCCAGTCATAGAAACCAGTATTGACACAGCTTGGGGATTTTCAACTTATTTTTTTCATACCCTGATTAAGCAACGCTAACATGAGAGCGATCGCACCTCAGTTCAGGAAGGGCGATCGCTCCTCAATTCAAGTCAGGGCGATCGCTCTTGATGTAAGGTGATGGTAAACTGAATTGCAAGTATCCTATATGATTAGTTAATGAGTGGCATTAACCGCGAACTAACACCAGACCCAAGAACCAGTTTATTTGACAAACATCTTCCCGAAACGCCACAGGTACAAAGACTGCTGAGAAAAGAAGGAAAAGCTCATGTGTTTAATGACAGAGCCACAAGAGATTTAGTGATACAAGCTATTATAGATAGAGGAGAGCTTACAGGGATTGAGGATGAAACCGATGACTACGATCGCTACGGGCGATACTTTGATTATCCTATAGGTTATCAAATCAGAGCGGACGGCAGTCGCATTCCGCTGTATTACGCAGAAATTAAAATTATCAAAGGAACTAATAATTACCATGTTATCCCCCGCACAAAACCTCGTCGAACAAATCAATGATTGGGAATTTATCGAGTTGTGGGTAGATCCGATTGTTTTCCCGCCTCGGATTCTGATGTTAGTGGGTGGCAAAAATGGTAAGTGTTGTATATACGAGCCCTCGGCGAATTATAAACCGCTGTTTTTAAGTTCAAGTTACGATGAGGCTCACTCGTGGCTAGTGGAAGATGAATATGAGCGAGTTGATGGTAGGCTTTTAGCCTCGGAAATAGTTTGAGTCAATAAAATGAGGGCGATCGCACCTCGGTTCAGGAAGGGCGATCGCTCTTACGGATGAGGCAAAAGAAAGGGCGATCGCTTTTGATCTAAAGTTATGGTAAACTAAATTGCAAGTTTCTGGTCTAATGATTCGATCGGTGTTATTAGTCGCGACAGGAAGCAATAACGATCGTGTTATCCCCCGCACCAAACCTCACCAAGCAAATCATGGTTGATTCTTTGAAAAGTTGGGGAAATCAAGTTAAAATGCCAGCATCAAACCGCCGATAAATTGTAATATCTGGATGAGAGCCTCAATAGATAGTCCCAGTGAACCCGCCAACGACCCCATCGCCGTCGCTATTTCAGGAACAGCAGCACCAGAACTGATTAAAGCTATCAACTGGCCAATAACTTCAATAACAACGGGTACGTTAACAGCCAAGCCAACCAGAGCCGCAACAGAAACTGCTCCAACCTTGAGAGCTTCGAGTAGTATCATTAGCTGTGCGATCCCGTTGGGGCCTTGGGCGTGAATGTAATCTAAAATTTGTGCGATTGCTGCTACCAGTGCGTCCATACTTCTTTCCTTTTAGGGTAAAATGTCTGCGATCAATCAATACTGTCAGTCAACTAGCTGAAAAAGCATTTCAAAAAATAGTCGGATTATTTCAAGCAAACTCAACTCATTTCTCATATTGCTTCCTACATGATTCAGCTTTTCAAGATGTTAGACAAAATCAAAATTTTAAATAGCCAGCCACTTAAAAGTAACATGACTGAAACGGCCAAAGCAGCAGCATTTTCGGGAATTCCTGAAATCTTGTGACAGCCAGTGTAAATCATTAAAATTATGTAGGTTATAGCCACCACCGTAACTATAGCAACAATTTCAGCATTCGGGATTCCTAAAATACTACTGATTAATAGCAATAATGAGGCAGGAACTAAAGCGACACCAGCAATGAATATATCCCCTTGAAAGCTTCCATATCCCCGAAATAGTTTGCGCGTCGCAAAACTAGCTCCTGCTATACTCAAAAAATTAGCAGCGCTGGCCACTATTAAATTAAATAATGAACTGCCAGAGTTGTCTGGAAAAAATTTGTGGCACGCGAATACAAAGCAAACTACATATACTATTCCAAAAGCAATTCCCACCCCTAAAGCACGTTCCTTGCCTAACCCTTGAAAAAAAACTGGAAGACCGCCAACAGGATTAATTAGAAAAATTTTTAATCCTTGAATAGCGTCATTAACAGTTGATTTAACTTTGCTGGCGACTTCAGTAGCCATTTCATTTTGATTTGGGTTGTCATTCATAATTATTGTTTTAGATAATTTTTTTGGTTGTTCGTAAGTTCAAAAAAAATATAGTTACTTTTCTTTTTCTTACATTGATGTCAAGCAAAAGTAGTTGATATTAGCCGCCATTTCCAGTACATTTTTTGACAAGTTTTATATGTATATCAAGGGTATCGGCAACCTCTTTGACTGTCTCCTTTTGTTCTTGCGACAGCGGGCATTTCAGCTTTGATTCTTTTTTCGGTTTATTAGTCATGGCTTTATATTTTAATGTTTGGTTACAGCGTACTACCAGTTAATCATAGCTTCTACTATAAAATTACCACCATCCTCAGAATGCAGTCAAGTCATAAAATATCATAAAATGTCAGAAGTTTAATATTTCTTAATCTCATAAAATGTCAGATGCGATCGGGATGTCATAAAATGTCAGAAAATGTCTGATACAATAGGATAATTCCCCTACCTACACGACCTATGGACGTGAAAGAACTCTTGAAATTAGCTGACAACCTAGTTTTGGCCAAGACAGGAGAACACTTGGACGATCTGCAAGAAGCCATCCTAGCAGGTGTATGGGAAGGTCAAAAATACTCTCAAATCGCAGAAGCATCATATTGTAGCGAAGGTCACGTCAGGAATATAGCTTCAAAATTATGGAAGCGTTTATCCAATGTCTTAGGTGAAGAAGTTACACAATCAAATTTACGATCGACAATTGAAAGACAACAAGTATTCATCGTTTCACAAAATTTTGGGAATGATTTTGTATTCTGTAACGTCAATGTCAGTACAGATAGCCAACCTCCCGAAGTTCCAAAAGATCGATCGCCCTCAACCCCCACCTCAGACACCTCCCAACCCCAAACCCGACTAGACTTAACAGACGCACCTCATATTTCATCCTTGTGCGATCGCACATCCGAACTCGCCACCCTGGAAAAATGGATCGTCCAAGAAAAGTGCAACCTCGCAGCCATATCAGGACTCAGCGGCATCGGCAAAACCGCACTTTCTCTCCATCTCATCCAAAAAATTCAGCATAACTTTGAATACGTCATCTGGCGAAGTCTCCGCCACTCCCCACCGTTAGAAACAACCCTAAAAAATCTCCTAGAATTTCTTTTAAATAAACCCGAAATCGAACTCCCTCGCAGCATTCCCGATCGACTTTCCCTGTTAATGGAATATCTGCGAAAAAACCGCTGTCTCATCATCCTCGACGACGTGCAAACCATTCTCAGCAGCGGACAACTAGCAGGAAATTACCGCCCCGAATGCGAAAATTACAGCATCCTCTTCAGACAAATCGGAGAAACAACCCACAACAGTTGTTTAATCCTCAACAGTTGGGAACCTCCCAGAGAAATTACCGCCTTAAAAGGTGAAAATTTACCAGTTCGCAGCTTACAACTCAAAGGCATAGGTACAGCAGCAGCCGAAATTTTCCGACAAAAAAAATTACTCAATCCCGAAACATGGGAAAACCTAATTAACGCCTATGAAGGCAATCCATTGTGGTTAAAAATAGTCGCCACCACTATTCAAGAAATATTCCGAGGTAGGGTTGCAGAATTTTTGAAATATGATATGCTATTCTTAGGGGAAGAATTGGCAGCAACATTGCACCCGCAGATAAATCGTTTGTCCGAATTAGAGAAAAACCTCATCTGCCGCCTCAGCCGCGAAGCAAATTCAGTTTCAATAGAGCAATTGCTACAAGATGCCGATTTATCGCCCTCGGAGTTATTCAACGGGCTGCAATCTTTGGGCAGGCGATCGTTAGTTGAAATAGAAGAACAGGAGAATAAAACGCTATTTGGCGTTTGTCCTGTGGTAAGACAATATGTAATATCAAATCCAGTTTGTTGATACTTTCCGACATTCCGGCAGGGGTTGAAACCCCTGCCTCAAAGCTAAAGTCGGTTAAAACCGACTACAGAATGTGATGAAAATGCAATTAATTGTAGTCCTCTTTTAGAGGACTTTCGCTGTGAAACAGGGGTTCTCAACCCCTGTCGGACTCGAAGTCAAACGAGAGATTCGATCGAAAATATGAACACTCCTAAACCTTCATTAACTAAAACCGAATTAAGAAAATCGCTCCTCCACACCCGCAACTCCCTATCAACACAAGAATGGAGAAAAAATAGCGCGAGCATCTGCAATCATCTGCAAAACTCGCCCCTATTCACCCCAGCAAAAACAATCCTCGCCTACTTCAGTTGTCGTCAAGAACCAGATTTAAGTCCCCTATTTACATCTTCTGTGGAGGAAGCATCTTGCCTGCTCAATTCTGGAGACAGGCAAGATGCCTGTCCCACAAATGCCATTCTCACCCCTAAAAAATGGGGATTTCCCCGCTGTGTCGGCAAAGAGCTATCTTGGCACATCTGGCAGCCCGGAGATGCTTTACATACTGGAGCTTATGGCATACTTGAACCCCTGCCGGATGCTCCTAAAATAGATTGCTCAGAAGTAGATTTAATGCTCGTACCCGCTGTAGGCTGCGATGTTCGCGGCTATCGCTTGGGCTACGGCGGCGGCTATTACGACAGAATGTTCAGTTTACCTGAGTGGGAATCAAAAATTACGATCGGCATTATCTTTGAATTTGCCTTGCTGGCCCAACTACCAGTTGACTCGTGGGATAAACCGCTGCACGGAATTTGCACAGAGAGCGATTTGACAATCGTACAGCAAAAATCAAAAAGGTCGATCGAGCAATAAATTTTCAGAAATTATCCCTAGATCCATGTTTATATATATTCTATTTAGGACTTGCACAAGTCTTTTTGAATCTAGAATCTAAAACCTAAAATCTACAATACTATGGCCCAGCGCTACGTTCGAGTTAAAACAACACAAGGACACATCCATTACGGTTTACTGCAACTCAGCCACAGTGTGCAAGTATTTGATGCACCGCCCTGGTTAAAAGGACAACCAACCGATTTGGAACTTTCACCAGATACTTACCAAATTCTCGCCCCGTGTTCTCCCTCAAAAATTGTAGCCGTAGGCAAAAATTATGTCGATCACGCCGCCGAGATGGGAACCCCAGTACCGGAAGAACCCCTGCTGTTTTTCAAGCCTCCGAGTGCAGTCATCCCCGCAGGTGCAGCGATTCGTTATCCGCAGCAGTCGGAAAGGGTAGACTACGAAGGAGAATTGGCCCTGGTAATTGGCGAACATTGTACCAACTGCACTCCCGAACAAGCACACAGCAAAATTTGGGGCTATACTATCGCCAACGACGTAACAGCCAGAGATTTGCAAAAGCGGGACAACCAGTGGGCCAGAGCCAAAGGGTTCGATACTTTTTGTCCCTTGGGGCCTTGGATTGTCCGCGAACTGAGTCCTGCTGCACAATTGCAGACTTTTGTCAATGAGAGCGATCGACCGGTACAGTCATCCCAGATCGATCGCATGGTATTTTCGCCAGACTTTCTTGTCTCCTACATCAGTCAAATAATGACCCTAATTCCCGGCGATGTGATACTGACTGGAACACCGCAAGGAGTAGGGCCGCTACAAATAGGCGATCGAGTCCGCATCGAAATTGAAGGCATCGGCAGTCTTGAAAATACAGTAGTTATTAGTAATGGGTAATGGGTAATTGGTAATTATCACCAACAACTAACAACTAACAACTGTCAACTGTCAACTGTCAACTGTCAACTGTCAACTGTCAACTGTCAACTGTCAACTGTCAACTGTCAACTGCCAACTGCCAACTGCCAACTGACTAACGTACCTGCATATAAACAGCATCCGAAAGCGGAGGAATCTCTGCATAGCGTCCCAAAAGCGACTGCACGACTGCATAGACAAATGCAGCAAAAGCGCCCAAAAACACCATGTTATACAGAGTTTCCGCAATAAATGCGACTTGGACGCCTTTTGAAAAAATCGGCAAAACTAGACCGCACAGCATCAAAACAATGTCTAAAAGAATCGCCTGCATCGCATTAAAACGAATGAAGTGACTGATGTTTTCGTTTCTAACTACTCCTAAATATAGGGCAAAGAAGATAATCAAGCTAGCAAAGGGTACCCTATAAAGTTGAAGCAACGGAGTTAGCGGGATCAAAAACAGTTGCAGGACAGGAAACTGTGCAAACAGATACCTGCCAAACCCCAGCCCGTCAATCAGTGGCAGCAAATAAGGCAAAGAAGCAAAAATCCGGTCTGGAACAGTTGTAGATCCGCGCCAAGTCATAATGAACTCTCCTGAGTCGATCGATTAACTATCAATTCCCGTTACACTCAGCATAACGCAGCAGGGTTTGTGTTCCGACTCGCCCGGAATTTTCCCACACTCAGAGCCGAGTAGATTCAGGGGTACTTAGATCGAGTCGGGTTCAATAGTCACCATGCCCGATGCCCGATGCCCGATGCCCGATGCCCGATGCCCGATGCCCGATGCCCCATGATTATTTAATATTGGCAATGACGAAGCCCATTTGACACTCGTACCGATCGGGCAAATTTTCCGTAGGTTTAGCAACTGGATGCCCGCAGCGAAGCTCTCCACCGCTCCAGCGAGGTTGGCCCGTGCGATCGGCGAGCACACAACCTTGGCAAACACACTGAGGGGCAAGCATCTGATTTTCCATTAGAATAACTAACATTTGATACCTCCGGCAGGTTTCACACCAGTAATTTCATTGTATGTCAGGAACTTGGGACAAACCGCTTAACCCGAACACAATGTAATATTTGTATCAATCGTGCGAAATCCGTAGTAGGGTAAAAGATCCCCAATTCGCAATCCCAAAATTGTCAAGAGGTTGATTATTGTGACCGACACTAACTTAGACTTGCTTTCCAAAACCGACCCGCAGATTGCCGATTTAATCGGGCAAGAACTCCAGCGGCAGCGAGACCACCTAGAACTGATCGCCAGCGAAAACTTCACCTCCGCAGCCGTAATGGCAGCTCAAGGCTCAGTGCTGACCAATAAATACGCTGAAGGACTGCCAGCCAAACGCTACTACGGCGGCTGCGAATTTATTGACGGCATCGAGCAAATTGCGATCGATCGCGCCAAACAGCTCTTTGGAGCAGCTCACGCCAACGTCCAGCCCCACTCCGGCGCTCAAGCGAACTTTGCAGTGTTTTTGAGCTTGCTAGAGCCTGGAGACGCAATTATGGGCATGGATTTGTCCCACGGCGGACACTTGACCCACGGTTCCCCCGTCAACGTCTCCGGCAAATGGTTCAAAGCTTTTCACTACGGCGTTAACAAAGAAACAGAACAGCTTGACTACGACGAAATTTTGGCACTGGCGAAACAAAACCGACCAAAATTGCTGATTTGCGGCTATTCAGCATATTCGCGAATTATCGACTTTGAAAAGTTTAGAGCGATCGCCGACGAAATCGGAGCCTACTTGCTCGCCGACATCGCCCACATCGCCGGGTTAGTCGCCACAGGCCACCACCCGAACCCCCTCCCTCACTGTCACGCAGTCACCACCACCACTCACAAAACCCTACGCGGCCCCCGCGGCGGCTTGATTATGACTAATGACCCGGAATTAGGTAAAAAGTTCGACAAAGCAGTGTTCCCCGGCACTCAAGGCGGCCCCTTAGAACACGTTATTGCGGGCAAAGCAGTAGCTTTCGGCGAAGCATTAAAACCCGAATTTAAAACTTATTCCGGTCAAGTAATAGAAAATGCGCGGGCTTTAGCTGCACAGTTGCAGCAGCGGGGTTTAAAACTCGTTTCCGGCGGCACGGACAATCACTTAATGCTAGTAGATTTGCGATCGGCAAACATGACAGGCAAGCGAGCCGACCAATTAGTTAGCGGTGTGAATATTACTGCTAATAAAAATACCGTGCCTTTCGATCCAGCATCGCCTTTTGTCACCAGCGGTTTGAGACTCGGTTCGCCGGCGATGACAACCAGGGGCATGGGAACTACTGAATTTACCGAAATTGGTAATATTATTGCCGATCGCCTGCTAAATCCAGATGATGAAAGCGTCGCAGCCGACTGCCTGCGTCGAGTAGCAGCACTGTGCGATCGCTTCCCATTATATCCCCACTTGTTCTTAAAAGTGCCGGCATTAGCTTAATTTTCCTGATCGGCAATGGGAAATTTGTAGTTGGAAGTGTACGGGTAAAACGGTAAAAGAGCAGGAAAAGATTGATAGTTGCCGATAGCGATATTGACAAGCGGTTTTCACCAAAAATATCGATCGCCCATACGGTTTTTAGTAAAGATATTTGTCGGGCGGGGCTGGTTTGACTAACGGTATTTGTCGGTTGCGAAAGATACCGCTCAACAGGGCCCGCTCGCCAAATATCAACTTTTTTGCTCGCGAAAGAGTCGATATTTCAAATCGTTAATTCGAGAGTTATGAATGAAAAACCTGACAATTCGCCCCAGGGCAACTGCCATTGCGGCAAATCTCCGACTCCCAAACCCCCAGTCGCTCTTCAAGATGTTTCCTTGTTATAAGCCATCTGAAATGTAGTAGACTCTGCCTGACAGCCTAATTGCCCCGCACTATTTAAAATTGATTTCAGATGCCGTATCAGTATCTGTACCACATACTCGCTTTCCTGGTTTCTGCGAGCATCGTCCTCTGGAGTACACCAATAGTCAAAAAAATTGGTCTCAAAAGCGGGCGAGTCGATCGGCCAGGCGAGCGAAAAGTCCACAAGCGCCCGATGGTGCGCTTGGGAGGAGTTTCCATCTTTCTCGGCACTCTCACTGCCCTCTTATTTGTCTGGCTCTCAGGAGGCTTCCTCGATGCTAACGGACAAGTTCTCAATTCCAAAGACGAATACGAAATTTGGGGAGTCACCCTCGGCGGCATCGGATTCTTCCTCATCGGTTTAGCAGATGACCTATTTTCGCTCTCGGCAGTAAAACGTTTGCTCATGCAAATTGGCGTATCCAGCATCGTTTGGTACGCGGGCGTACAAATTGAGTTTCTCACAGTTCCCTCCCTGGGACTGACAAATATTGGCTGGCTGAGCTTGCCAATTACCGTGATTTGGCTTGTCGGCATGGCTAACGCCATAAACTGGATTGACGGTTTGGACGGTTTAGCAGCCGGAGTTTCAGGTATTGCAGCAGTTGTAATGCTGATAGTCAGTCTGTCGATGCACCAACCGGCGGCGGCCCTGATTGCAGCGGCTTTAGCTGGCGGGGCCTTGGGGTTTCTGCGCTACAACTTCAATCCGGCTCAAATCTTTATGGGGGATGGCGGGGCTTATTTTATCGGGTTTACTCTCGCGGGAGTGGGAGTAATTGGGTTAGTTAAAACTACGGCTGTTACTTCTGTGTTGCTGCCCTATTTAATTTTAGCTGTACCGATTTTAGATATGTCGGCGGTGATTCTCGATCGACTCCGCAACGGCAAATCACCATTTATTGCTGACAAGCGCCACCTCCACCACCGACTTCTAGAAGCCGGACTCTCCCATAAATTTGCGGTTTTATTTATTTACTCGCTGACACTGTGGGTAGGGAGTTTAGCCCTAGCTTTTTCGGTTCCAAGCGGCGTAATTTACGCTATGGGTGCAACAAGTTTGCTGGGATACGCTAGCTGGAAAGTTTGGAGACACGCTCGATAGTCAGTTGACAGTTGACAGTTGACAGTTGACAGTTGACAGTTGACAGTTGACAGTTGACAGTTGGCAGTTGATGGTTGGCAGCTTGCCCTGAGCTTGTCGAAGGGTTGACAGTTGACAGTAGTCATTTACTACCAATTACCAATTAGCAATTACCAATTAGCAATTACCAATTACCAATTACCAATTACTAATTAGCAATTACTAATTAGCAATTGCCCATGCCCAATGCCCAATGCCCAATGCCCTATTACCAATGCCCAATGCCCAATGCCCTATTACCAATAACTAATGGTTGCTGAAATTATTTGTGTTGGCACTGAATTGCTGTTAGGAGATATTCTTAATGGCAACGCTCAGTTTTTAGCGAAAGAATTAGCGAGTTTGGGAATCCCTCACTACTATCAAACCGTGGTGGGGGACAATCCAGAACGCATCAAACAAGTATTGCAAATCGCTGTGGGTCGATCGCAACTTTTACTCTTCACAGGAGGCCTCGGCCCGACACCAGACGACCTCACAGTCGAAACAATCGCCGATTTCTTTGGAGTTCCCTTAATCGAAAAACCGGAAATTATCGCCGATATCGAACAAAAATTTGCCCTGCGGGGACGCACCATGAGTCCCAGCAATCGCAAACAAGCTTTAATTCCAGAAAGTGCGGACATTCTGCCGAACCGCTGCGGTTCGGCACCGGGGATTATTTGGCAGCCGGTTTCTAACCTGACAGTAATGACATTTCCCGGCGTACCGGCGGAAATGCACTTGATGTGGCGAGAAACCGCCGTTCCTTTCCTGAAAAATGGCGGCTGGTGCAGCGCCACTATTTTCAGTCGCACGTTGAAATTTTGGGGAATTGCTGAGTCGGCGCTGGCGGAAAAAGTAGAATCTTTTCTGCATTTAACTAATCCTACTGTGGCTCCCTACGCCAATCACGGCCAAGTCAAATTGCGGATTTCTGCCCGCGCTGACTCAGAAGCGGCTGCGAAAAAGTTAATTGAGCCGATCGAACAACAATTGCAGCAGATTACTGGCCTAGACTGTTACGGTGCCGATACCGATACCCTCCCTTCGACAGTAGGCAAATTGTTGCTGTTGGTCGGGGAAACTCTGAGTGTGGCTGAATCCTGCACTGGAGGAGGATTGGGGGCGATGCTGACTTCTGTTCCCGGCAGTTCGAGCTATTTTTGGGGCGGGATTATTTCTTATGACAATCAGGTTAAGGAATCATTATTAGGTGTTAATCCGCAAGATTTAGCCGAATTCGGCGCAGTCAGCCAGCAAGTAGCCAAACAAATGGCCGCGGGAGTGCGCGCGAGGCTCAATACCGATTGGGGATTGAGCATTACAGGCATCGCGGGGCCAGGAGGCGGTACAGACGCTAAACCTGTGGGACTGGTTTATGTCGGTTTATCCGGCCCTGACGGCGTGACAGAAAGTTTTGAATACCGTTTTGGCGATGCGCGAGGCCGCGATTGGATTCGGCATCTCAGTAGCTGTACGGCGCTCGATCGGCTCCGGCGTCAATTATTGTTGGTAAAAGCGTAAAAAGTATCCAACGCTGTGTAAATTGTCAACCATTAGCAGTAAGCTTAATCTTTATTTAATAGTTTGTAAACCCAGATTGTTTCGCAATTTTCCGATAACCTCTTGCTTATCTGTAAAGATTCGTTATGATAATAAGATAGGACTGATTGGCAAAGATACTGAAATCTCTCCTTTGCTGAAAACAACCAGCAAGCGAGACAGCAAGTTTGACCTTTGGTTTCAAAGTCGCGCTTGCTTATGTTTCAGAAATTTAGCCGTCGGTTTAGCAGTCTAGACTATAAAAAAAGGAGCTATCCGTTCAATGGAAAACATTGAAAAGGTGCTGGAACAAATTGAAAAATGGGTTCGCAAGTTGATAGAAGGACTGCTGAGTCCCGAAGCTCAACCGGAACTGCAACCGATTCCTATTCCAGTTAACCAACCTAGGCATCGCCGATAGTTGAGACTGGGTTTGAGATTTGATCTTGGCGATCGAATTTAAGTCAAGACTCAAAGTTTTGTGGCGCTGGAATTTAAAAAATTGTTAAATATCCTGGTACTTCACGGCCCCAATCTGAATCTATTGGGTCAGCGAGAACCTGGAGTTTATGGTCTTGCGACTTTAAATGATATCAACGAGTTGCTAGAACGAGAAGCGCAAGCCCTCCAGGTGAAAGTCTCAATTCAGCAGTCGAATCATGAAGGGGTCTTGGTGGATGCAATTCACTCGATGTTAGGGCAGCACCAAGGCTTATTAATTAATCCTGGAGCTTATACTCATACGAGTGTGGCAATTAGAGACGCGATCGCCGCAGTGAATATCCCTGCGGTGGAAGTTCATCTGAGCAATATTTATCGGCGGGAAGCTTTTCGACACCACTCGTATATCGCACCAGTGGCGATCGGGCAAATCAGCGGTTTTGGCTCAGAAAGTTATCGGCTGGGGCTGCAAGCTCTAGTTACTTACCTGATTAAAAATTAAAAATTGACCGATTTTCGCGATCGGATGAGGGCAGGTTTTAGATGGAAAACCAGCCCTTATATGTTTGGGTTAAATTCAAATTAATCACAAGAGTTAGGCAAAGAAGCACAGCAGGAAGAATTCTAAATTACCAATTACCAATTACCAATTACTAACAACTTGAGTTAAATTCAAATGCGGCATTCCCTGTTGAGCAAGTTTCAAGGAACCATCCTGGGGGCAGTTTTAGGAGACTCTATAGGCCTGCAATACCAGAGGCAAATCGTGGGTATTCCTCCCCAAACAGAAGACTTGCAGCCGATTTTACAACTGACGAAACACCAACAATTGACCCTAAGAGGGGCAACATTGGCCTTGAATTCTGTCAACAGTAAAATCCCAAGTGGCAAAGACTCATCCGCATCCGGGAGACTTGCGGTAGCGTGTGCTCAAAGTTTAATTCGGTGTAGGGGTTTAGATTTAAAAGATTGGCGCGAAACTTGGGAAGCATTTGCCAATTCCGAAATCTACGATCCGCGAAGCAGTGAGTTTCAAAGCCTGCTTAACCCTTGTGAAGCTGCCGTTGCTGCGCTGCCATCCGCGATGTTTTTTCACGAAAATAAAGCCAAGCTGCGAGAAAAAATCATGCTGGCGATAGAGGTTTGGCACAACGAAAACCAGCCAGAATGGGAAACAGCAATTTTAGCAGTAGCATATACGATCGCCCGATCGCTCAAACAAAGACTTGACCCCGCGACAGCGATCGAGCAAACACTTGCCTACCTGAAAACAGATAATGCCTTAACAGAGCTGCTGCTGCAAGTGCAAATACTACTAGAAAAAGGAGCCGATTTAGAAACAGCCGCCACTCATCTGTGCAAAAGCGCGACAGCTTTGCGAGAAAGACAGGGCGAAGGTGAAAAAAAATTACAAACCGAGTCAATTGTCAACCCAGAAAATTTGATTCCCATTGCCTTAGCTTTCTACTGCTTTTTGAACACCCCAGAAGACTTGCGCTTGTCAGTGGTGCGTGCTGCCCGCTGTGGCATAACTGGACAAATAACCTGCGCTTTGACAGGAGCTTTGTCTGGAGCCTATAACGGCGTTGCGGCGATTCCTGTAGAATGGCGACAGGTATCTTCGGCTCAGGTTAATTCGCAGCAGCTAGCCGACGGCCGAGAACCCTCGCTCTGGGGAATCGGCAGCGATGCCAAAATTGTGGAGTTAGCAAATAATTTGTTTGCGGTGTGGGCGGGAGTTTACAACCCTTCTGCGGGCATGAATTCGGCAGCGCTAGCCCGCGCTGTGGCTGCACCTTATGTGATTAGACCTCGCAAAATATAACGTTTTGAGCTTGAAAAAGGGAGGGTAAACTAGAAATTAATTAATAATGAGAAATGGGCAATTAACCAGTCAAAAGCGAAAGCGGAAGGAAAGCGGCAATTAAAAATTTAAAAATAAAATCTGACTATCTTGACTCCCAAAACCCAGTTTCTAGGAAAATGTTGGGTTTTAAAACCAGGAATCTACGGATAAATCGGGTTTTTAGCCCTCGCGCCCGCGAACTGTTCGAGATAGACAAGGACTCGAAAGAAGCAGCCGAAGCTTGATGACACTGCTGGCTGGTTGGCTACTTCTTAGCAAACCGAACTGCTGGCGACATTCAGGCAAAGTAGCTGGCGCGGTTAAATATTCAGGTACGGCAATTCGGATACACTCAATCAAGATGCACAGTCAGAATTTCTGACCGAGAAATGGGGATACAAGCCCCTTCTTCAGTGGCCGGCTTTGTGCGATAATTTAAGTGGTTGAAATCCCCACCTAAGAGTGCAGCGATATATACTCATCAGAGTTGAAACCGGGACTGCTCCAGTAATAGGGAAAGACTGAAGGGCAATGGTTAAAATCCAACCTGGAAGCAAAACAAAAGTATTGTTAATATTCCCAAAAAAAACGATACATATTAGTCGCCATAGGGCATTAGGAGACTCTAAACGGACATGGAGGGACTGTAAGACTACCTTGGTAGCAGGACTCGTTGAAGTGTCAAGAATCCCCGCTCGTTTACGACGGGGAGTATGTCAAAAGGCTGCTGGATAACAGTGAACATATCTTCGACATATAATGAATACGATCTCCTCATTGATGCGACAGATTGAGCAGCTAGGGGCTGCGCGCTCACTGCGCCAACACATTGCTAAAGTGCAAAATGGCAGCAGCAAAGCAGATACCTCACGCGCTGGCGGGCCTCTCCTGAGCCGTTTGTCGCGCCCGAAATGGATTCTTCCCGAGACTTTTACTACTAAATTTACAAGTAAAACCTCCAAATCAAGCCTCAAAAATCAAGCTCGTTCCCCTATGTTGGCGCTGGTAGCGGTAGTTTCCCTAAGCAGCACTCTGGGCCACCGCTTCTACAACCAGCCGAAACTGGATGTGGGGACGAAAGCTCCTCAGACGATTAAGGCTCCTGCTACTGCTAGCGTCCCCGATTACAAAACTACTGAAGAACAGCGGAAAGCAGCGCGGACAGGGGCTGTAGCGATATTAATGCTGGATTCGGCGGTCGATCGACAAATTTATCAAGAATTGCAACAATTTTTGCAGCAGGGAAGCGAGCTACGGGAGGCGGTAGGCCCGTTTCCGTTTGCGAGCACCTCGGCGCTCTCACTTGCGGTTCAGGTTTACTTGCGGGGCTGTCCCGAGTGGGAGTGGCGCTCGATTTTGGCGCAAGCGGGTGACAAAAGGGCAACTTCCGAGCGATTGAGTTTGGATTCCCCGGCAATTGCTGGGGCAACAGATAACAAGTCTCAGCAAGATGCTATCGCTCAACTGCAAGCTTACAGCCGATCGGTCCGGGCGGCAGAGTTTCAAAGCCTGACAGACAGTATTTCCTCTGCTCGCCAGCGCTATCTCAATGCTGTGGAGGCGCTGGGAAAACCGTCGGTTTTGGGGCTGCCCCAGATTTACGATACTTCGCTGTTTGATTTGTCGGATGCAGCTTGGCAGAAAACCCAAACGGGTATGAGTCGGGCGGCAAAAAGGATGGTGGCTCAAGGTATCCCGCAGGGCTTGCCAAAAGAGATTTTGAAAGAAGCTGTGAAGCTGCAAGTGGCTGATGAAGTGCCGTTAGAGTCCCAAGCTTTGGCGGTGGAGGGTTTAAGTGCGATTTTGCAGCCAAATCTGGTGAGAGATCGGGAGGAAACCAAACAGCTAGCGGAATTAGCGGCGCAAAAGGTGAAACCGGTGATGATCGCAGTAGATCAGGGCGAGATAATTGTTGCAGAAGGAAAAGAGATATCGCAGCAAGATTTCGTGTTGCTGGACTATTTTGGTTTGAGCCGGCGGGGGGTGAATTGGCTGGGGCTGACGGGTTTTGTTTGTTTAGTCGCGGGGGCAATTGCGATCGTACTGCTGGTGGAAAGGCACTACCGCTTGCGCCGCAGAGATCATTTGCTATTGCTGCTGCTGACTTTGAGCGCGCCCGTGCTGGTGAGTTTGGGGCTGCCTTGGACGAGTTTGCCCGCGATCGGCATTTTAGCCGGTGGCTTCTACGGTTCTGCGGTGGGAGTGACTGTGGTGGGGCTGCTGTCGGCGCTGCTGCCGGTTGGCTTAAATGTGGAGTTGATTCATTTGGTGGCTAGCGCGGCGGGGGGATTGCTGGGCGCTTTTATGGCCGGGCGGCTGCGATCGCGCGAGGAATTGGCTCTTTTGGGCGTGGCTGTCGGCTTGACTCAGGGCACGGTTTATCTGGTGGGGACTTTGATTGCCAGCGCGGCTGCCGGTGCGATTTGGTACGTCGTGCTGGGTACGGTGGGCGCGCAAAGTTTGGCCGGTTTGGCTTGGAGCGTTGTGGCGATCGGCATCAGCCCTTATTTAGAACACGTTTTCGACTTGATTACCCCGATCCGGCTGGCGGAACTTGCCAATCCCAACCGCCCGCTGTTGAAGAAATTGGCTGCCGAGGCTCCGGGGACTTTTCAGCACACGCTGTTTGTGGCGAGTTTGGCGGAGGCTGCAGCCCGGGAACTCGGCTGCAATGTTGAGCTGGTCAGAGCTGGGACATTATACCACGATATTGGAAAAATGCACGACCCGCTCGGATTCTGTGAAAATCAAATGGGCGGGGGTAACAAACACGATGAAATTAATGACCCTTGGGCGAGCGCTGAGATTATTAAAAAGCACGTTAGCGAGGGCTTGGTGATGGCGCGGAAGCATCGATTGCCGAAGGCAATTCAGGCGTTTATTCCCGAGCACCAAGGTACAATGTTAATTGCTTACTTCTACCACCAAGCGCAGCAAATTGCTGCAAAAGAAATAGAAGATTTAAAGATTGCTTTGCCAGATGCGGATAATTCAAAGTTAACGATCGTAAGTCGCCAAGTGAGGGAGGAGGATTTTCGCTACGATGGGCCGATTCCGCAGTCGCGGGAAACCGGGATTTTGATGCTGGCAGATTCTTGCGAGGCTGCTTTGCGATCGCTCAAGGATGCTACTCATGAAGAGGCTTTGAATATGGTTAATCGGATTTTGCGAGCTCGTTGGCAGGATAATCAGTTGATTGATTCGGATTTAACGCGGGAGGATATGTCTCTAATTGCGGAGATTTTTGTGCGGGTTTGGGAACAGTTCAATCACAAGCGGATTGCTTACCCCAGTGCAGTTTTCACTCCCAGGTAGGAGGAAATTTTTAGTTATGAAAAATCAGTTCGCATTTCAGTTGTGAATGAGATTTCATTGCTATCTGCCCGGTAAAGCGCCATGTACTTCAGGATTGTGGCTGACAATTACCACAGTTTGCTTGATTCCTGTGATTAGCCAATGTCTGTCTGTTTGAATCAAGGAGTGAAAATAGTTACCTCCTGTATCCAGCCGATTCTGTCCCGCTTCGCGCTCGGGGTCAAGTCGATAAATGCGGTACACAGACTTACATTTGGCAGCATCCTTTTTAATAGTTACCTCGTGATTTGTGCTGACGTGCAGCGTTCGCAAACCGGCAAGACCTTCTACGCGCTGTTTTATGTATTCTTCTGCGGTTACTCGTCGGGGAGTTTCACCTCGAAATTCGGAATAGTCGATATCTATTTCGTCTGCTAGATGCGAGCGCAATTTTTGCCAGTCTTGGGCATCGATCGCATTGGCAAATGCTACGATCGTATCTACAACCCCAGCGCGATCGATAATCCAGCGGATGTCTGGCAGTTCGTACATAAAAAATAAATTTTGTGAGTGGTGAGTTCAAAAGATTTTAATTTTTAACCGCAGATGAACGCGGATAAACGCCGATTTTTTGTGTTGATTCTATCCTTTGACTCCAGCGGCGGTTTCTGTTGGCACAATGTATTTTTGCAAGAGCAAAAATAGTCCTAAAACGGGAACAATAGAAATAATGGAACCCGCCGCAACTAAACGCCAATCTAAGGAAAATGTCCCGGCTAAATTGGCTACGCCTAAAGGTAAAGTGTAATACTCCGGCCTGTCTAAAACTAGCAGCGGCCACAGAAAGTCGCTCCAAGAACCGATAAATACGAAAATTCCTAGGGTGACTAAAGCTGGCTTAATTGCCGGAATCATGACGTGCCACCAAATGCCTAATTCGCTGCAGCCGTCGATGCGGGCGGCTTCTTCTAGTTCTTTGGGAACTGCTAGGAATGCTTGTCGTAATAAAAATATGCCGAAGGCTGAGGCTAGTCCGGGAAAGATTACGCCTAAATAACTATTTTTTAGTCCGAGTTGTACTGTCAATATGTATAGGGGAATCATGACTATTTGGAAGGGAATCATGATTGTGGAAATGATTGTGATTAAGATGGCTTCGCGGCCGCGAAATTTGAGTCTGGCTAAGGGGTAAGCGGCGAGGGCGCAAAAGAGGACGTTGATGCTAACTGTGAGGCAGGCAATTAGGGTGCTGTTGAACAGGTAGCGGCCGAAGGGGTTGGTTTGCCACACTTTGATGAAGTTTTCGAGGGTTGGCTGTTGTGGCCACAGTTGCGGGGGATATTGAAAGATGTTTTCGCTTGGGGATTTGAGGGAGGTACTCAGCAGCCACAGCAGGGGGAAGAGCATTAAAAGTGCGATCGCGCTCATGATGGTGTACGTCCACAGGGTGCTCCACGGCGAGGGAGTGTTGTTTGGGGAATTTGGTTTTTTAGTTTTGAGATTGTTCATTGTTGGGATATGATGATAAGTCCTTGCTTCGTGAGAAGCCTTGTTGTCCATAAGGGGATTATTGCCATGAAACCGTTTATTTACGAAACAATGTACATTCTGCGCCCTGATTTGGGTGAAGAAATGACTGACCAGGCGATCACGAAATATCAAACTATTTTGCGCGATCAAGGTGCTGAAAATATCGAAACTCAGCACCGCGGCAAACGTCGCTTGGCTTACGAAATCGGCAAGCACCGCGACGGAGTATACGTTCAAATGAACTATACAGCTCCGGGCGCTGCAATTTTTCCTCTGGAGCGCGCGATGCGTCTGAGCGAAGAAGTGATTCGCTATTTGACAATCAAGCAAGATGTGCCAGATGCACCTGAAGCGGAAGCTGAAGCTGAAGTCGCCGAGTAGCATTCGTGTCAACTTAACGTCTTATGTAGTACCAGTCTACTGTTTGATGATTAGGACCGCTTATTCCCCGGCACGCATTTCTTAAGGGCTACCCTGTACACACAACTTGAAAAACTAACGTCAGAGCCTTTCGCTCCCCGTGGCATCCTCCTGAAAAAGAGACTAGGGGGATCTCTGGAATTGTGGGTACAGCATAGTTTCTTAAGGGCGGGACTTGATGTTAATTGAAATTATATGTGAATGGGCGATTGTTTTTCTAGGGGAGGACGATCGCTCTTTTTTGTGGGGAGGCTGCTGAGGCTTAATCTATTTTTACCAACAAATAAAGCTCGCTTTTAGAGGATGGCGAGAGCGATTCACTTTGGCTCAACTCTATTATCTAGTTGACTACAAAAAACTTGACTATGCTTGAGCATAGCTGCTTAATCATTGTAAATCTAATTGTGATTCGCTACTTATTAAATTTACTGTTAACTAAGGCAAATTCGACTCCATTGAGAGGCAAAATTCTGTATCTATAGCAATCCTAAATTATTTGTGGGACTACTCGTTACCAGGCTCTGCCTGGTAACGCAGATCCGGAGGCTCTGCCTCCATTTTCGCAGGCGAGGCAGAGCCTCTGGACATGGGTTTCCCAGGCCAAGAGCCTGGGAACCAGTTATTGAAAATGATTTAGGATTGCTATATAACTCTGAACCAAACTATAAAGTTATTTTTGCCCTTGGCAATTAGGTAGTCGCTAAAATGTGGCTTTTAGAAGATGAATATTGTCAAATTTTGCCAACTGCTGCTTGAGGTTGGGCCTGAATCAACTAGCCAAAGCTCGATCGCACTCCCTGCAACCTCGATCGAGATTCTCGCCCCATAGCCCAATTGTAAAGTTTTGTGACAATCTTGATTTGGTAGCTTTAGATACAGAATTGTCTGTTATAGTGATAGAAGAGAAGAAAAAAACAGCCCAACATTAATCTAAAGAATACGGAGAAACCCCCTATGTCTACCGAAAATCAAGCTCGCTCTCTGATGATGCGCCACCACCAACTGGTGAAGAACCGGCAGCAATCCATGCTCAACCGCACCGCCACCGAAGTCGGGATGGAAGATACGCACTACTGGGGTCACATTCAAGGCAAACCGCAGCCCAGCTTTCAAGCCAGTTACGATCGCAGCAACGCCACTATGAGCTAGGGCAAGCTCAATTTCGACAATTGCCTACGCAGTTATTACCTATAATTTGGAGAAATCAGTTATGTCAACTCAAGAACAAGCCCGCAACCTGATGATGCGCCATCAACACGTCGTCAAAAACCGTCAGGAATCGATGCTGAGCCGTGTGGCTGCTGAAGTTGGTTTAGATGCTGGTTCTCCAGCGAGTATTGATCGCAAATAACTCCTTTTTTCAACCGCGAGATAGTTGAATCGAGTTTGTTGTTTGCTAGCTAAAAATTAATAATGTCAATTACAAAACCGTCGCGACTTCTTCTTGAGTTCTAACTCTAGATTGGAAGCCGCGATTAGTTTTATGGGGAATTGGGAATTAGGAATTGGTAATATCTCGATCGTACTGCTTGTATAGAGAGCCGTTTGAGTAAAGGGTGAGCTAAACGAGAGTTGGATAGCCTCAAAAGTATACATCACAAACAATAAAAGACGTTTGTGCCGAGAAACTTGATATAATCCCCTTTCAGCAGATTGAAGGCTACTAGGGAGGTCATCATGTCGGACTGGAAAAAAATTGACGGCGGAGTTACAGCACCCAGAGGGTATCGAGCATCGGGAATTACAGCGGGTTTGAAGCCTTCTGGCTTGCCGGATTTAAGTTTAATTTTGTCAGAGGTAGACGCGATCGCCGCCGGAGTCTTCACAACCTCCACTGTCCGGGCCGCTTGCGTGGACTACTGCCGCCAGCGTTTGCAAGCTAAACCCAGCGCCAAAGCAATTTTGTGCAATGCGGGACAAGCTAATGCTGCTACTGGCGAACAAGGTTTGGCAGATGCCCTCGAAAGTGCCAAATTGTTGGGAGAAGCGCTGAATATTCCTCCAGAATCAATTCTTTTGGCCTCCACTGGCGTCATCGGACAGCGGATAAAAATGGAGCCGCTGAGGGCGGGAATTCCGCGATTAGTTGCTGAGGCATCGGAAACTGGTTCTGATGCGGCGGCTAAGGCTATTTGTACGACTGATTTAGTGCCGAAAACGATCGCCCTGGAAACCATGTTTGGCGATCGACCCGTCCGCATCGGCGGCATTTGCAAAGGTTCGGGAATGATTCACCCGAATATGGCAACAATGCTGGCATTTGTAACTTGCGATGCAGCAGTGTCGTCGCATTTATGGCAAGAAATGCTGAGTCGGGCGGCTAACAGAAGTTTCAATCAAATTACTGTTGACGGCGATACCAGTACCAACGATTCGCTAATTGCTTTGGCGAATGGTCAATCTCGCACACCGGCAATTACGGAAATGGGGGCAGATGCTGAAAAATTAGAGGCGATGCTGACAGAAGTGTGCGTACATTTAGCAAAGGCGATCGCCCGTGACGGCGAAGGTGCAACTTGTTTGGTAGAAGTGCAAGTTAGTGGCGCGGTGGATGAAGTTTCTGCGAGTAAAATTGCCAAAACAATTGTCGGTTCTTCCTTGGTGAAAGCTGCTATTTTCGGACGCGATCCGAATTGGGGCAGAATTGCGGCGGCGGCTGGGCGCGCTGGTGTATCTTTCGATCAAGAGAATTTGCGGATTCAATTGGGGGATTTTTTGATGATGGAAAACGGACAACCTAAAGAGTTCGATCGCGCTGCTGCAAGTAATTATATGAAAGCGGCTGCGGAGGGGAAATATTTGAAGGCTGATACGGTTTTAATTCAGGTTAGTGTCGGGAATGGCAGCGGTTTTGCGAAAGCTTGGGGATGCGATTTGAGTTACGACTACGTGAAGATTAATGCGGAGTATACAACTTAAATAAGTCCAGGCGGTTAGCAGTCCGGGCGGTTAGAAACCGCACACAAACAAAACCAGACGAGAGAAAGTTGAAGGCAAATTTCACACAATTTAAACTAAAATTCCCCCACTTGGGGGAAATTAAAAAATCTAGGCATTGCTGATTTACGGTATGAAGCGCTAAATATGCCCGTCATAGAAACCAGTACCCACAAAGCTTTTGGATTTTAAGGTTATTTTTTCATATCCTGATTAAGCAATACCAAGCTTTATGATGCAGCACCTCATCCCAAGCAAATTCTTTTAATTCGCGGTTTTGGGCATGATAATATCTCTGACATGATTGAAAGTCATCAGTTTAGGATGGCATGAAAAAATACATTCAGAAGGTTAATGCCACAAAATGAAAATACTTCTTCTTGGGTTCATGTTTATTATCTGATTACAAAGTTTGAAAACACGCCCTAACCTAACCGAAACTATCGGAGACAAACACATAGCCGCCGCCATACGCCGCACCACCGGCCAATATTAAGCCGTCATTGCTCTGTGGATCTCCACTCTGAGCAAGTCCATAATTCACCACCCGCAACAACCGCTGCGGCGTAAAAGATTCTAATTCCACAAAATTGCCGGCATCCAGCCACGCGAGTTCTTCTGCTGTTAAACCTTGCCTCACAGCATCGGGTAATTGACGAGTGCTTTGTGCCATTGTTTGAGATTGCTGTACAAACATATCGCGAGTTTCCAAGATTTGACGGGGAGAAATGCCTAAATCAAAAATTGTGACGGCTTGATTTGCAAACCAGTTTGGACTGGTTCGTAGTTGATGCACTAAACTAACTCCAGCAGGATTCGCATCGTGCAGTGCATAGACTTTTAAATCAGCATTGCGTCGCAGCATTTCAATTACTGTGTCGAAGATGCTTTGGGGATAGCCGCTGATGCTGAGAATGGCGCAGTTGTTCTCAAAATGGACGTTGTTGGCAATCAGGAATTGGGCGGTTTCGTCACTGTCGCAGATGATTGCGCGATCGAAACTGTAGGCGCTAATTTCGGGATCGATGCTGGCGGATAAAGCTTCTTGGCGAGGTGCTGGGAGGAGTTTTTCTAGTGTACCGTTTACTCTTTGCCAGTCTCGCAGCCACTTATTACTCTGGGCTTGATTGACTAGAAATATTTCACCAGTTATCTGTGGACGATTTTTTTGTGAAATGCCCAGCCAGTAGGAAAATAGTCCTAGGGCGATCGCTGCGATGTATCCTGGGACATAGTTCAGTATCAAGCTTCCTGAAATCCCTGTTACTAACATCATTATTCCTAAAGTTTGTAAATTTGTGGCATTAATTCTTCTGTTGCGAGCACTTTGCTCGGTAGATTTGCTTTTCGCGAAAAATCCCCCAATCCAAATAATATTTAAAACTGTCCACACTATCAAAAATCCCACAGTATCAGAAAAAATAGAGCTCATGAATAAACCGCCAATGATTAGAATTATCAAGCTCTGGATCAAATATTCTAAAGTCCACTTCCAGAGGTTAGATGATGTGCGATTTTTTAGCCGTTTATCCATCAAATAAAAAAACTGTTTGGGCGTAAAAAATAACATATTTTGGCTGGAGATATCTGCGATCGCATTCTTGAAAAATGGATCGGTGAAGGCGATTTTTTGATCGGTGATAGTAGTGGGATCAAATACAAAGGGATGGTTGCAATTCTTACAGCGCCCTGAGTTGGTGGTACGATCGCGCAAATTGTTGTCGGTGTTACACTGGACGCATTTCATTCCCATTTCGGTTACTCCTGATTAATTTAATGGATTTATGTCGTTTACGGTTGTTTCGGAATGATTTAACCGCAGAGGGCGCAGAGGGCACAGAGGAAGAGAAGAGAGAGATGAATAATTCGGTTTAAAAGATTTGCCCGTTTAACAAGATGGAATAGTCTTCTCGCTGTCGAATTAATCGATCGCCCTTAGCATCAATCAACACTTCAGCAGGGCGCGGGCGGTGCAGAAAATGCGACGACATCGCATAACCGTAAGCCCCACTATCCAAAATGGCGATTGCATCTCCAATTTGCAGTTTCGGTAGCCAACAATTGCGCCCCAAATAATCCCGCGAATAAGTCGTGTTGCCGCAAATATCGGTTTCGTATCGCGATACATCGCCGGTTTCCCAAGTTGCGATCGCCCGATAGCCTCCGTGTACCGCAGGCACTGATAGATTTGATACAGTGGTATCGACTCCGACTATTTGCCGCTCGCCCAACCACTTCACAGACACAACTTTTGCTAGCAAAATACCGCAACCTGCGATCGCGGATCGTCCCGGTTCAATTACTAACTCGATCGGGCGAGATAAAGCACTCAATCGTTCAGTAATCGCCGTACCAAACTCCCCCCAGTCAAACACCGCACCGCCTCGGTAGGGATAGCCAAAACCACCGCCAAAGTCGAGGGTTTTCCAATCGGGTAACTGTTGGGCGATCGCAATTAGGCGATCGATTACTTGCGTAAAAGCACCAGTGGCATTAGTTCCCGTCCCCCGATAAAAATGCAGTCCAGTGATGCTAAAACCATGCTGCTGCGCGATTTCGTTGGCTTTTTCAAATTCAGCGGGATTGAGTCCGATGCGGCTGTCTCCCGTCAATTCGGGTAAGTTGAGCCGCAGTCCAATTTCGGGATCGATTAATCGCGGTTGACTGCGCGAATATTCGCAAAAATCCTGGAGTTGCGACAGGCTATCGAAGTTGAATCGATCGATCTTCCATTCAATCAGTTGCTGAATATCCGCCCGGTTGAGGTTACTGCCAGTGTAGACAATGCGATCGCCCGTAAAACCCGCTTTCAGCCCCAAAAAAACATCACCGGGCGTATTCGCGTGCAGCCCCCAACCAGCTAGCTGAATCAGTTGCAACAAAGCAATATTGCCGTTGGTGACGGTGGCAAAATGAAACTGAACCTGCGGATAGTCGATCGATCGGGTAATGCGATCGAGAGTCTGGCAAAGAATCTCGGCTTGATACACGTAAAGCGGCGAACCGTAGGTTGATAACAGTCGCTTGGCGATTGCTTCGGAGCACGGTGGCGAATGTATTTTGGTTTCATTATTTAGCAGAGATTCAATCATAAGGAAGAAGTTCGGCAACGGATTTTGTAGCGGATGTAACGGATGTAACGGAGGTTATATCAAGTCCGATGGATCTGTTCTGATATAATTCCATATCTTGTAGGGGCGGGTTCAACAGTATTCTCAAATTCAAAGCCAACAAATTTATAAACCCGCCCCGACCATATCAACAGTCAACTGTCAACAGTCAACTGCCAACAGTCAACAGTCAACTGTCAACTGTTAACCTCCTTCGATATTTCCAAATGCGTTGTCCGATCGCCGGTGGCAACCAAAAAACATGATCCAGCGATCGCTTAACTGGAATTTCGCCTAAAACCTCAGTACGCCATGCTTGCCACATCAGCAGCAACCAGAGATTGTTGCCAATATATCGATCGCGCATGGCAACTCCGAGTTTTCCCGATAACATCGAGTCGGCTAAATGCGGTTGCCAGGATTTTTGCGATCGCAGTACATTCGGATTCAACCGAGATCCGATCGCAGCCCAAAACTCCCGGTAATACCAAACCTTCAACGGCACACCCATCCCGCGCTTTTCCCGCCAGACAATTTCCGGTGGCAACCAACGTTCGGAGGCTTTTTTGAGGATGTATTTTTCGCACGCACCTTGCAGTAGCAGCTCGCCAGGGAGTTGAAACGTCCAGTCCGTGAGGTCGGGGTCGCAGAAGGGCGATCGCACCCACAAACCGCAAGCAAAGCCCAATGCGGTGGCCCTCGGCTGGATATTTTGGGCACCTTTGAGCATCAGTGAAGCCCGCCGCAGTTTGGCTAGCAGGGAGGGACAGGTGTCGGTACCGATCGCATCTTGCAGGTAAACGCTTAAATCGTGGGATTGAGTGCGATCGAGCCTCTTTGATAAAAAACTGGGCGTAAAAATCTGTTTTTCATAACCATAAAATCGCTGGAATGTCCGCAAATACTGCTGTTCAAAGGTTTCTTTTCCGGCTGGATGTTCTGCGCTGTAAACTCCGTTAGCAATCAAGGGTTTGTTTGTCCATCCGGCAAATAGCTGATCGCCGTTTTCGCCATTGAATACGACTCGCACCTCTTGCGCCGCCGCCTGTTTGAGCAAAAACAGCGGGGCTGTTGTGCCGTCTCCGTAGGGTGAATCTAGGGCTTTGGCGGTTGGCCCGATCGCGCGCAACACTGCATCGCCCGTCGCCGCCACTCGGATTAGCGGAATCCCGAAAAAGTCGGCAACCTGTTGCGCGTAGGGCAATTCGGAATAACTTTCGACACCAAAATCGAGGGCATAGGCGCGGACTTTCAAGCCTGCTTTGACTAGCAGCGCTGTCACTAGGGAAGAATCAATGCCGCCTGATAGCAAAACGCCGACTGGTTCGTCGATCGGCAAATCAGCCACCTGTCGATCGATCGCCTGTTGTAACAGCGTTTGCAATTGTGCGATCGCCTCATCTTCACTCCGCAGTAATTGCGGCGCTTCTTGCCAAGCTGATTTGAGCGATCTCACTTTCGGCTGAGACTGAACATCGGCGATTTCCCAAACGATCTCGCTTCCGGCTGCTACGGATGCAATTTGCTCGATCGCAGTTAACGGCGTTGGTACATAGGAAAAACAAGCATAACTGTGTAGGGCGATCGGACTCACTTCAGGAGAATCAATCAGCGGTAGCAGCAATTGCATTTGAGTCGAAAACCAAATCGTTTTTGCCAACTGAATCCAGTAAAGCGGCACGCGCCCAAACGGATCGCGCCCCAACCGCAGTTGTCCCGATTCCACCACAGCCCAAGCATCTCCCGGAAAATCCGTCGGTTGAAATCGCCCGCAAGCATTCAGCGTCACTGTGTCAGCCGCGAGGATTGATGCAGAGGCGATCGCCCACTCGGATAATTTGCCCGATCGAATACAGTAGTCTGGCACTAAACGGCGCAAGGTTTTTGTGAGATCCGTTTGTCCCCAATAGCCGATGAAATGTGCAGGTTTGCCGATCGCACCCATATCTATTTCACCACGAAAGGTTCACTGCCGATCGCGCGCCCATCCAGAGACATCCGAACCTCCCAGTTTCCCGGCAAGGAAGCAGATCCGAGGTCATAAAAACAGTAAGTATTCCAAACTGGTGTATCGATCGTGCGAGTCTGATACTTGTTCTGATGAACAATTTGACCACTCGGATTAGTCCAGTCGCATTGCAGAGACAACTGATTGCCGATCGGAGCATTTTTCAACGTCACCTGGTAGTAGATGCGGGGATTGATTTGACGATTGACTTGACTGAGGCTATCACCACCCTTTTTCGATAGCGAAATCCTGTCTTCTGTTGACGCAACTCCAGCATTTTGCTGCTGTCGATTTTGCCCGAATAGAATGCCGATCGCGATCGCCGAAATCACAGCGACTGTCGAGGCGATCGCAATCCAACGATTCCGTCGCTGCTGTTTTTCCAAGGCTTCGCGACGGTGCATTTGGGCGATCGCATCTTCCAGAAGTTCATCAGGCAAATTCAACTCCCGTAAAATTTCTCTTACCTGATCAGTCCCCAATTCTAAATCACGCTGGTTTGATAACCTATCGATTTCAGCGACAACCTGTGCTAACTGAGTTTGAGTGAGTCGAGTTTCCATAGAGTTTTTTCCAGTAAAAATTAGATAAATAAATCATATCTTTCTCCTCCTCTGCGCCCTCTGCGCTCTCTGTGGTTAAATTACTCATATTATTCAATAAATAATTCTCAAAGTCAATTCATAAAAATCATAACCTTAACATCATAAAAATCATATTTAGATAAAATCCAGACTAGCAAATTCCTCTACCTTCTGAAAATCCAACTTTCCTAAATCCAGTTTTTCCTGTTGGCGATTCAACCAAATTGCATTTAAGCCAGAATTTTTAGCACCACAATAATCAGCCTTGAAGCTGTCGCCAATATGCAATACATTTTCAGCAAGGCAATTATGTTTCTGCAAAGCTGCGGTAAAAATTTGAGAATCTGGTTTAGCAGCACCTACTTCGGTAGAAATTGTGACTGATGTGAAATATTCTGCTAAATTGAGTGCTTTTAATACTGGATAAAGTCGCGAATCAAAATTCGAGACTACGGCTAATTCAATTCCTTGTTGCTGCCACCTATTTAAGGCGGGGAATACATCGGGATAGACAAACCAAGGTTCGGCGGTGGCAAAATGAGCGTAGAGTTCGGCAAAGAAATTTGGAAAGTCTGAGAATTGATGGAAAACGCCTGCTATTTGAAATGCTTTCGCGGAAACTGTCAGCCACCATTCAAATTCTAATTGGGGAATTTTTGCTGCTTCTATCCCAGGAAATGCCATCGGATTTGAGTCAACGAAGCTTTGGAAAAATGCTGCATTTAATTGTTCACTGTCAACAGTTACTCCAAAACTATTGGCTAATTTTTGGTACACTTCGCCAACGCTGCCGCGCACGTCAAATAGTGTGCCAGCGGCATCTAAAAAAAATACTTTGGTCATTGGTTAATGGTTATTAATTATTAGTCAGTCAACTGTCAACTATCAACTATCAACTGTCAACTGTCAACTGTCAACTGTCAACTGTCAACTGTCAACTGTCAACTGTTGTTTGCGGATTTACTACACCGGAATGATTGGCAATATTGCCCGCAGGTTCAAATCGACCTCCTAAATATTTGGCGAGGAATTCTTCTGCGATCGCGTAAAAGTGCAGGCGATTTTCCGGGCGCGCAAATCCGTGTCCTTCGTCTGTATAAAGTACGTATTCTACAGGTTTGCCGGCTTGCTCCATGGCATTGACAATTTGCTCGCTTTCTGCTACTTTGACTCGCGGGTCGTTGGCACCTTGGGCGATGAGTAAAGGTTTCTGGATGCGATCGACAAAAGATAAAGGCGATCGCGACTTCAGAAACTCTGGTTCTGTTTCCAAATTGCCGACGCGGTGATACAGACTTGCTTTTCTCGGTTCCCAGTAAGGGGGAATAGTTTGCAGCAGCGTAATCAAATTGCTTGGCCCGACAATATCGACGGCGCAAGCAAAAACATTGGGACTAAAAGTCAATCCCACTAAGGTGGCATAACCGCCGTAGGAACCGCCCATAATCGCAATTTTATCCTGTTGGGCAATTCCTGTTTCTACCAGCCAATTTACGCCATCTAGCAAGTCGTCGTGCATTTTAGCTGCCCATTCGCGATTGCCGGCATTAAGAAAGGCTTTGCCGTAGCCGCCGGAACCGCGAAAATTGATTTGCAGGACGGCGTAACCTCGGTTTGCCAGCCATTGGGATTCTGAGTTGTAACCCCAGGTATCGCGTCCCCAGGGGCCGCCGTGAACTAGCAAGACTGTCGGTACGGGTGTGGCGACTCCGACAGGTTTTGTCAGGTAGCCGTGAATTGTTAAACCATCTCTTGCGCTGTAAGCAATCGGTTCCATTGACGATAGCGGCAGGTTTTCGAGTTTTGGTTGCTTGCTGAATAGGAAGGTGAAGGTTCTGGAGGCGCGATCGAACACATAGTAATAAACTGGGCCGTTGTCTGTCATGTAAGCGACTAGCCAAGTGGTGTCGGCGAGGTTGCGGCTGGTGAGGTCGAATTCGCCGGGACGGAATTTGCCGATCGCCTCAAAATCTTCTGCTATGCTTTGGTCTAAAATCTGCCACTCTTGTTTGTCTTTGTAGAAGGAAACCGCCTGAATCTCTCGGTTGGTGGGGTGTACGACAATACCGCCAAGATCGTATTCTGGGTCAGAGATAATCTCCGTTTCCTGTTTGGTTTCCAAGTCGAATGCGATCAAACGTTCGGCGTTAGCATCGTGATTGCCGATGATGTAAAGAATTTTGCCGTTTTCGGAGAACATGAAGGCACCACCTTCGTCGTCTGCGCCCCAGCTTCGCAAGCTTTCCCAAGACTTGTCCGCAGTTTGCCGACCTAGCAATTCTGAGCCGCCGTCAGGAGTTGTAGCTGTGGCCGCCCGTACTTGAAATTGAGCGTCAGCAGTCCAACCGACGATGTTACCTGGGTTGTCGGTGTCAAATTCAACGGCGCCGTTTTTCAGGTTGATTCGGTAAACATCGTGTTTTCGCCGATCGCGGATGTTCATTCCCACTAATATTTGATTAGGGAAGTTGTGGTCAAGGGCGATCGGCTGGGCTTGAACGCCTTGAAATGGAGTCAAGTCGCGAACCAGCTTTGACTCGATATTGACTGAGAATAAATGCCAGTTTTCGTCACCGTCAGTATCTTGTCGATAAATTAATTCTTCACCGCTGTAAGTCCAAAAAAAGATGCGGATGCCGCGTTTTTTATCGGCTGTTAATTGGCGATCGTCTTCTTGACCGACTGTACGCACTCGCACTTGCAGGACGTTGTTTTCGTCTGGTGCAATGTAGGCGAGATACTTGCCATCTGGTGAAAGTTTTGGGCTAGTTTTTTCGGGGTTTCCGAAGAGAATCTCCCGCTCGATTAGCGGTGGAAGTTCGTTTTTTGGATCTTGAACTGTTATATTTTGCATTTTTTATTGTGATTAAGATTCTCTATTGGAATGGGCCTCTTGCCCATTCCACAAGAAAACTAAATCTTTGTGGAACAGGCATCTTGCCTGTTGTTACCCATTCCACAAGAAAACTAAATCTTTGTGGAACAGGCATCTTGCCTGTTGTTACCTATTCCACAAGAAAACTAAATCTTTGTGGAACAGGCATCTTGCCTGTTACGGATCTATTTGAAGAAGCATTGATTACTTTTTAAGCAACTCCTGAATCGGCTTGCTAATCCAATTGAATCCAACTTTTATTTGGTGGTCAAATGTTGGCATCCGATAGAGATAGGCTAGGCGGCGAGCAATATGTGCTAGTTGTCCGTCGAGTTTAATTCCTAAACCAGAAAGAGTAGCATTGTCAATGCCTAGTGTCATCATTTCTCCTAGCGGCTGGTACCGGAAAGGAAGTAATGGGCGATCGGTGAGGGATGCCCAAATGTTCCAGGCGGTATAGTCGGCTTGCTGGAAGGCTGTTTGGGCTGTTCCGGGGACTTTTTGTCCTGTTGCGTCGTGACATTCGGCTAAGTCTCCCAAGGCAAATATGTCTGGATGGTCGATAATTTGCATCTGGGAATTAACTATTAATTGACCGCGGTGGTTTTGTTTGAGGGGGAGCGATCGCACTGCTTGACTAACTTGAGTTCCTACTGTCCACAATACTATGTCTACCGGGAGAACATCTAATTGTCCTTTGTAAAGTAAGGATATTGTATCCGCTTCGATCGCCTCTACTTCTGTTTCTAAGTCGATCCACACTTTCCGTTTTTCTAAAGCTTGGCTGGCGGCTTCGCGGTTAAACTCCGGTGATGTCCGCAGAATCATGTCGCTTTGCTCAACTAACCGGATGCGACCTTTGTCTCCGAGTCGATCGGCTAATTTACAAGCTAATTCTACTCCTGAATAACCAGCGCCGACGATCGCCACCCGAATTTTGTCGGTATTGCTGGCTTCGAGAAACCGCAGTCTTTCTTCCAAGCCGTAGGCGTCCTTGAGGGTGCGGAACGAATAAGCGTATTCAACGGCTCCTTTTACCATATCGAGAGGGGTTTCGCCGCCTAAAGCTAAAACGAGGCGATCGCACGGAATTTCTGGGCCGTCGCGTAACTGCACTCGCTTCTGGTATAAGTCGATGCCCGAGACAGTGCCTTGACAAAAACGCACGCCTGTGTTTTCCAAAAGTTCGGCAAACGGCGGGGCGATTTCCCAGGTTTGGAGTTCACCGGTGAGGAGTTCGTACAGCAGGGGAACGAACAGGAAGCGATCGCGGCGGTCAACTAGGACAATTTCGGGTTTTTCGGTTTTGGAGAAGGGTAACTGACTCAAGCGCAGGGCTGTGTAGAGTCCGCCGAAGCCTCCGCCGAGAATGCAAATCCGGGGTTGTTGTTGAGTCATGGTGTTTTGTGTGAGGGGCTCACGGTAGCAAGGAAACTTATCTTATTCTAACGAGAGTGAGGGAGTGGGGAAGGGGGAGAGTGGGGGAGTCGGAGAGTAAGGGAGTGGAAAAATCTTCCCTCTTTCCCTCGAACCTCAACATCCATCTGTTAAATCCGTTAAACTCACACCCAGAGCACCATTCGTGTGGAAGCTTTTTATGGGCGGGATCTCCTGCCCAACTCCTACTCCCCACAAGAAAATGCACTTGTTGTGGAACAGGCCGGAAAGCCTGTTAAGCGAGAATGGTGCTCTGGGCGTGAGTTAAATCCATTAAATCCGTTAGACAATGCGTTTCCGAACTATTTTCTAAATCTCTAGCCTTGATTAGCTTTACCTATTACCCGCCCTCAAATTTTCTGAATGTTCGCAGAACTAATTTTGTACTATATTAGTTTATAACGAATTATTTCGCACATTAAATTCACTTTTTATAGGGTCATCTACTCTAACACTTGCCCTCGCACTCACAAGTGAAAAAAAACCATGCAAATTTCTTCCAATTCTTCTAAATTTAAGAACGGCGATCACAATAACGAAGACGGCTCATCTTTGTTAAAAAGCGAAGAACGATATAAAAATTTAGTAGCTAATATTCCCGGTGCTGTCTACCGCTGTACCTGCGAGTATACGGACGACGGGGAATTAACACGGACAATGGCGTTTTTGAGCGAGGCTGTTCAAGAAATATCAGGCTATCCCTCTTCTGATTTTATCAACGATCGCGTCCGTTCTTTTTCCAGCATTATCCATCCTCAAGACCGCAAAAATGTGGATGGTACTGTCAAAAAAAGTGTAGCAACCAGAACTTCGTACATCCTTGAATACCGGATTGTCCGGGCAGACGGCGAAATTAGCTGGGTTTACGAAAAAGGCAAAGCTGTTTGCTGTGAGGAAGAGGCTAGAGGAAAACAAGAGGGACAAGGGGAAATTGAGGGCTTTTTGTCGGCTGTGGTTTCGCCGGTTTCGCCGATCGCAAATTCTCTGTGTCGGGTTGTTTATCTCGACGGAGTGATTTTGGATATTACTGAGCGAAAGCGAGCTGAGGAAAACCTGCGAAACACTCAAGATTTTCTGAATGCGGTACTGCAAAATCTGCCGATCAGTGTCTTTATTAAAGATGCTGTAGAGCAAAGATTTATTTATTGGAATACTGCTAGCGAAGAATTGTTTGGCTATTCGAGGGATGAAGTTATCTTAAACAATGCTGCTGACTTGTTGAAGTCAGAGGAGGCAAATTACTTGCAAGCACAAGATTTAGAAGTGCTGGTAACGAGAAAATGTGTCGATTTGCCAGAAGAAACTATCCAACTTCCCCACCGAGGAAAGCGGATTTTGCACACGAAAAAAGTTCCTTTGTTTGACGATTCGGGCGCGCCTAAGTACATTCTGGGTATTGCTGAAGATATTACCGAAAGAAAAAAAAATGAAACCGAATTGTCGCGGTTGGCAATTGTGGCTCAAAAAACCCAAAATGGTGTGATTATTACTGATGCTCAAGGCTGCATTGAATGGGTGAATGAAGGATTTACTCGGATTAGTGGTTACGTGCTGGCAGAAATGCAGGGAAAAAAACCGGGTGATGTACTGCAAGGCCCTCAAACAGACCCGCTAACTATTGCTCAACTGCGAGCGGCTTTGGCTACGGGCGTGCCGTTTAATCAGGAAATTTACAATTACAACAAGGATGGAAAGGGTTATTGGGTGGCGCTTTCGATCGCCCCAATTTATCAAGAAACCGGGGAACTCGAAGGTTTTATTGCGGTGCAAACTGATATTACCGATCGCAAGCAAGCAGAGGCAACAGTCAGGGAAAGCGAGAGTTATTACCGCTGCATTGTCGAGACGGCTTCGGAGGGTGTTTGGATGTTTGACAGCCAAAGCATCACGACTTTTGCTAACTCTCGGATGGGCGAAATGCTGGGGTATACTGTAGAGGAAATGCAGGGGCGATCGCTATTTGAGTTTATAGACTGCGAGTCTAGGAAAATAGCAGAAAGTTACGTGCAGCGCAGGCGGCTAGGCATTCGCGAACGCCACGATTTTAAGTTTACTCGCAAAGACGGATCTCACTTGTGGGCGATCGTGTCGGCGACGCCGATGTTCGACGCTGAGGGCGAATTTTCCGGGGTTTTGCGGATGATTACCGATATTAGCGATCGCAAACAAGCAGAAGCAGAATTGCGCCAAACTCTCAAAGAGTTGGAATTTGAAAAATTTGCTTTGGATCAATCGGCAATTGTCTCGAATACAGACGAATTCGGAGCCATTACCTATGTCAATGATCAATTTTGCGAACAATTTAAATATTCCCGAGAAGAACTGATCGGCAAAACCCACAGACTTGTCAATTCTGGCTATCATTCAGCAGATTTTTTCAAGCAGCTTTGGTTGACCATCCGCCAGGGAAAGGTTTGGCGAGGAGAAATGAAAAATCAAGCTAAAGACGGCACATTATTTTGGTTGGATACTACGATTGTACCTTTCTTAAATACGAACGGCGAACCCCATCAATATGTAGCAATTCGCAAAGATATTACCAACCGCAAACACGCAGAAGAAGCGGTGCGACTTTCGGAAAGTCAATTGAGGGCTAAAAATCAAGAATTGGCAAAAGCCCTACGGGACGTGCATAAAACTCAAAGCATGATGGTTCAAAATGAAAAAATGGTAAGTTTGGGGCAATTAGTTGCTGGCGTTGCTCACGAAATAAACAATCCAGTTAGCTTTATTTACGGCAACGTCATGCACGCTGACGATTACTTTAAAGACTTGCTAAAAATGCTGCAACTTTACCAGCAGGAATACCCGCACCCCACACCGGCAATTCAACAAGAGATAGATGATGTAGATTTAAATTTTCTGCTCAAAGATTTGCCGAACCTGTTAAATTCGATGAAAATGGGAGCCGAGCGAATTCGCCAAATTGTGCTGTCGCTGAAGAATTTTTCGCGATTGGACGAAGCCGAACAAAAACAGGTTGACATTCACGAAGGGATTGACAGCACTTTGTTGATTTTGCAGCACAGGTTAAAAGAAACGGCAGGACATCCGAAAATTACGCTGCTCAAAGAGTTCGGTGATTTGCCTCGCCTACAGTGTTATGCCGGACAGTTGAATCAGGTGTTTATGAATATTATCGGTAATGCAATAGATGCTTTGGAAGAAGCAATGGAGACGGGACAGTGGGCCGAGGGGGAACTTGCACCTATTCCTTGTTGTCCTTCGCCGACGCTGCGGATTTCTACGGAAGTAAAGTACGAACAGGATGTTTTGATGCAGGCAAATTCTGCTGTTTCTGATGATTCTATTCGGCATCCTTCTCATATTGTGATTCGGATTGCTGACAACGGGCCGGGGATTCCGACGGAGGTTCATCAAAGGCTATTCGATCCGTTTTTCACTACGAAAGAACCGGGGAAAGGGACGGGTTTAGGGCTGTCGATTAGCTATCAAATTGTGGTGGAAAAGCACGGCGGGCAGCTTCATTGCGATTCCGCACCGGGTCAAGGCACGGAATTTGCGATCGAGATTCCTGTGGGGAATAGTCAGTAGTCAGTAGTCATTAGTCAGTAGTCAGTAGTCAGTAGTTATTTACTACCAATTACCCAATGCCCAATGCCCAATTCCCAATGCCCAATTCCCAATTCCCATAACCATGAAATATAACGTAATTTACGACGGCAATTGCAATCTCTGCGTTACCTTGGTGCAGTTACTAGAAAATTTAGATAAAGGCCAGAATTTTGAGTATATTTCCATGCAAGATTTAGAGGAATTAAATCGCTTTGGGATTACGTCTGAAGACTGCGAAATGGGGATGATTTTGATAGATGGCAACACCCCGGAACGGCGCTGGCAAGGCAGCGATGCGGCGGAGGAAATCGGGCGGATATTGCCTGCTGGCGAGGTGTTTGTGGCTGCTTACCGGGCAATGCCGGGGATGAAGTGGATGGGCGATCGCGTTTACGAACAAGTCCGCGACAACCGCTATACTTTGTTTGGCAAGCGATCGACTACTTACAAATCTGTTTATGCAGTTGGCTGTAGGTCGATCGACAATTGCGACAATCGGGACTAATACCAAATCCAGCTTATTTCTTAGTCCGCGTCGGCGGACTTCGTTCGTGTAGAAGGGGAGCCTCTCATATTTGTAAAAACACTTCTTCTGGCTCCTTCTTTCTTCCTTCTGACTCTTTCCTCCTGGCTCCTGTATCCTGTCTCCTAACTCCAATTTCTAGCTTAGCTGCAAAACTGAGATGCTCCCGTGTAGAAGCGATTTCAATCGCCGAATGACTGATTAAACAAATCAAATATCTGCTGGCAAAAGTCTTTGAGTTTTTGCGCCGACTCCACCGCAGGTTCGGTTAGGCCCAGAAAATTCCAATTTTCCACAGTAGAAAAGTGCCACTGCTGACCGCTATGATCGTAACCTGCCGCCTCAACTCCGATCGCCCGCCGATATCCTTCCACCGGATCTTGGTAAAATCGGATTTGAATCAAAATGCTGCGGCTTTGCAGCAAGCGACTTCTACCGGGAAAATGGAAGCCAATGTCGATCGAATCTGGATCGACAAGTTCTCTGGTATCCTCGTCATTCATCCAAGGTTTCAAATCGACTTTTGCATCCGGGAATTCGGACTTGAATAAATTAACAACCGCAGCAATTTTGCTGGCAACTTCTATATTTTTGGCTTGTTCGGCAGCGTTCACTCGAAATACTCCTATCAAATACAGTTATTACATGATTTAGCTAACAATGTAACTGCATACTGCCTGCTTTAAACCGTGAACTGTGGACTATTTGATAGATATTTAGGAATTGACAAAATTCCAAGTATGTGTTAAGCACAAGTCATAACATTTGAGATTTGAGATTTGAGATTAAACAATTGGCAATGACTGATTCCGTAAGGGGGGTGAATAAATTTTATCAAAGCGGCAGGGCGATCGCAAATTCCGAACCTTCTCCCAGCACCGATTCGCAACTGAGTTTACCGCCGTGGGTTTCTTCGACAATTTGCTTGCTGATAGACAACCCCAAACCCGTACCTTTTCCTACTCCTTTGGTAGTAAATAAATGGTCAAATATTTTCGACTTGACCTCCGATGACATCCCTTGACCGTTATCTTTGATGGTAATCACCACGCTGTTGCTATCCTCGGAGACTTGAGTGATAAGGGCGATCGTATTCGGTAAAGCTTCAATTTCAGCATAAGTACGACCCTGATTGAATTCGTCAAAACACTCGATCGCATTTGCCAGCAAATTCATAAATACCTGATTTAGTTGCCCAAAATAACATTTAACTGGCGGGATATCTCCGTATTCTTTGATAATCTTAATCGCGGGGCGAGTATCATTAGCTTTCAGGCGATACTGTAAAATCATCAAAGTGCTGTCGATGCCCTCATGAATATTTGCTGACACTTTATTCGCACTGTCAGCGCGGGAAAAAGTCCGCAAAGACGTGCTAATATTGCGGATGCGCTCTGTACCTGATTTCATAGATAAAAGCATTTTCGGCAAATCTTCCATCAAATATTCTAAATCAATCTCCGATGCTTTATCCTCTAATTCATCACCCGGATTAGGAAATTTTTCTTGGTAAAGTTGCAAATAATCAATCAAATCTAAGCTAGCCTCAGCAGCAGCATCAATATTCCCCGCAATAAAACCCAGCGGATTGTTAATTTCGTGAGCAACCCCTGCAATCAAGTTGCCGAGAGCAGACATTTTTTCGCTTTGAATAAGTTGCAGTTGTGCCTGTTGCAGTTCATTGAAAGATTTTTCTAACTGTTGAGATTTTTCTTTCTCGCGCGCGTACAAACCAGCATTTTCTACAGCAATAGCAACTTGAGAAACTAATACTTTGAATACTTCTACTCTCTCTGCTGTAAAAGCTCCTACTGTCAAAGCATTTTCTAAATAAATTATTCCGCGCCGCTGAGATTGATAAATCATCGGCAAACAGAGGATTGATTTTGGTTGATATTTCTGAATGTAGGTGTCCACCTTAAAAGGTTCGGCGACAGTCGCATTGTCTAAAACCAGATGCTTTTGACTGCGGTGTACGTAATTAATCACCGACAGGGGAACATCTTGACGATTTTCTACGGGAATAGACGGTAAAATTGTCACTTTATCATCGGCAAAACTGCCAGTAGCTTCTATGCAGAGGATATCGTTTTTCAGCAGCATTAGCACTACTTTTTGAGCCGCCGCATTTTCTAAAATAATTTTGATTAATTTGGTCAACAATTTTTCTAGAACAATTTCACCGTTAATGGCTTGCGCCGACTTAATAAAAGTAGCTAAGTCTAAGAAATCGCCTAAACTACTACTGGTAGTATTTCCCGTGGCAGTGCGGGTGACATCGAGGGTTGGGGTTTGAATTGTGCGCGTCTGTGCTGCTAAGAAAGGATGTGTTAATTCTAAGTGTTTAACTTTAGCTATGGCTCCCCAATGGATATATCCATAATAGGCTTTAGTCAGATATGCTTGAGAAACTATCTCTTTACCCAAAGCTTGATAAAATTCTCCGGCTAATTCATAGGCTAATGCTTCCTCTTGAATGTAACCGTTTTTGGCGGCTCCATCAATTGCGCGATCGTACAATTCCATTGCTTCGGTATTTTTCCCCAACACTCGCGCTTTCTCGGCTGCTACCAAGTCGTATTTGTGTTGATAATTCATCGGAGCATCAATTGCCCATTTTTTCATCTTCTTTTGGTTTCGCAGCACTTTTTTCAGATATTGCTTTTGCTCCCCTTTCTCAGCTTGAGGATACAAAGCGAGAAGACTTATAGAAGAGTAAAAATTATTCAGGGAAACTACATAAAATCCGGCTACGGCTTCTTCATATTTCTCAAATAACCTTGAATTTTCTAATGCTTCCGCGTAGTTGCGGAATATAAAATTAAGCTGAGTTTTGGCATGATAAACCAAACTCACTAAAAAAAAGTTTTTAGATTCTATTAAAACGGGGAGCGTTTTGACTTCATTAAATTTATCACCGACTAAATGGCAGGGTTCGACAGCTTGACCGCGCAAATTGAGGGTTGTCTGCCTGCCTATACTTAGATACTGTACAGCCATTTCTAGTTGAGATTGCTGCATTAGTTTCATATATTTACCCGTCTCCTGATCCACCAAATCTAGAGGCTCTCCTATCGACATTTTTTTGAAGCAATATTGACCTATACAATAACTCGCATATTCTAATTCTCCAGTTTCCATCCCAGTTTGAAAACCTTCCTTGAGAACGCTTAATCCTGAGGAAAGCTCGGTTTTCCAGTGTAGAATAAAACAACCCAAGAGTGTATAAACTCTACTTTTCATTGAACGGGATGGAGATTGGTCTAACATCCTAATGGCCAGTTGACCGCATTGGTATGCCAAACTAATGTCCCCTAGCCGGCACATAACTACGCCATAATAAAGGTAGGCAATACTTGCATAAGGCGAATTGCCATATTTAATGCACAGCTTGACCATCCTAAATGCCAGCAGTGGTACCAGGCGGGGTTTTCCCTGAACAGCAGTGCTGATAATCCCTGATAAAATCCGCATGGCTGCTTGTTGATTGGGATCTGTCATTTCTGGCAAGTTAGCTAAATCCTCAATTCGTTTCAATCCCAAGCTCAGTTTTGTCTTCATTAGTCCCGCCACAATATTTAGCGCGTTGGGGTTTTGAGGAAAAGAAATGCCTAACAGTTTCAGCACTTCCAGTCCTGTATTTAGTGCTTCTATCAGTCTAATTTGAGCATTGTAAGACTGGATTTGAAGTTCATAAACATTCATTTTATCCAGTAAAATTTTAGCTTTTTGCAGTACAATCTCGACCAGTTTTTTTGAAGCTTCATAGTTGATGTTTAAGTATTCAGCTTCTGCTGTTGACTCGTAAATTGCTAACGTTAATTCATACTGACTTTGCCAACAATCCGCTGGCAATAATTCCATAGCCACCCGCAAATACCTAGCTGCAGCTTCATAAGCACTCGCGGCTTTTGCCTTGCGTCCAGCAGTTAAGTTTAATTTTGCTAACTGCGTTTTTTCTGCTGGCCGGCTAATCGTGTCAATTCCGACATTCAACTGATTGACGATATCAAAGATGTTTTCTTCTAGCTTGTCGGGTGGAGTATTCTGTAACAGTAATTGACCGACTTCTAAATGGGTTAATTGCTTTTGGTCTTCGGGAATGAGCGAATAAGCGGCTTGCTGAACGCGATCGTGCAAAAATTTGTAACTAACCCGCGAAGTGTCTAATTTGAGATTGATTGATTCGGCTCGATCGAAAACTAAAGGAATACGATAAGCATCGCTCAATGGCAGAATTAACCCTGCTTGCAAAGCTGAATAAAGTTCAGTGGCTGTAGTATTAGCTGACTCTTCTCTGACAAGTGACAGCACATCTAGAGCAAATTTATCTCCCACGCAAGCTGCTAGCTTCAACACTTCTTGCGTGGGTGCGGGCAGCTTTTCAATGCGAGAAGCTACCAGTTCCACCACACTTTTATCGGTAATTCCAATGGCTTGGATTTCATCGATACTCCAATACCAGCCACTTTGACTTACCTCATTTGGAATGGGATTAAAGTCAAATCTTAAAAGATAGTCTTGATAAAGTGCTTGGAGTAATTGCGTCAAGAAAAAAGGATTCCCGCCCGTTTTATTCCAGATCAAGTCTGCTAGGCTGCTTACTTTTTCTGTGCTACTGTTAAGTGTTTCAGTGACTAATTCCGTCACATTTGCTAAATCCAGCGATTGCAGCACGATATTATTAACTATTGTACCAGTTTTTTCAATTTCTTCTACAGTCTGAATTAAGGGGTGCGTCGGACTAACTTCATTGTCTCGATAGGCACCGATTAGCAACAAATATTCCTGGTCAGGGTCAGTTATCAGTATTTGCATCAACTTTAATGTTGCTGAATCTGCCCACTGCAAATCGTCTAAAAAGATTACTAGGGGGTGTTCTTTTTGGGCGAAAACGCGAATAAATTCTTTGAATACCCGATTGAATCGATTTTGGGATTCTACAGGGGCAAGTTCTGGCACTTCTGGCTGTTTGCCGATGATAAATTCAACTTTTGGAATTACGTCGGCAATTACTTGCCCGTCTGTTCCCAATGCTGTTAAAATTTTAGTGCGCCATATTTCTAATGAAACTGCACTTTCTGTTAGCAATTGCCGCAGCAAGGAGTTAAATGCTTGGATTAATGAGGCATAAGGAATGTTGCGTTTGAATTGGTCAAATTTGCCGCTAATGAAGTAACCTTTTGACCGGGTAATGGGTTTGCTAACTTCGTTGACTACGGCTGATTTGCCGATGCCTGAGTAGCCTGATACTAGCATTAATTCGCTGGTTCCTGATGGAACCGACTTTTGTTCTAAGGTTGCTGGTTTTTCTTCTGACAATTTGTTGGCTAAACCCGCTCTTACACGTTCAAATGCTGCTAGCAATTCATTAACCTGATTTTCCCTACCGTACAATTTTTGGGGGATCAACAATTGGCTGAGAATATCTAAGCTTCCGGGGATGAAGTCGGCAATTTGTCCGCTGGTTTCTAACTGATGCAAAGAAATTTCTAAGTCGGGCAACAATCCGGCCGCACTTTGATATCTATCTTCGGCATTTTTTGCCAGCAATTTCATCACTATCTCAGAGATGGCGACAGGTATTTCTGAATTGATTTGATGGGGAGATATTGGTTGAACTGCTATGTGGCTGTAAACTATTTCCAGGGGGTCGTTGCTGCGAAAAGGCAATTTTCCGGTCAGCATTTCATATAATGTGATACCAAGGGAATAAAAGTCTGTGCGGTAATCGAGGGTGCGGTTCATTCTCCCGGTTTGTTCGGGTGACATATAGGCTAATGTGCCTTCGACTGAGTTGGGATTGTTGAATTGCGGGTTTTCTTTGTTGAGTTTTGTGGCAATGCCGAAGTCAGTGAGTTTGACTTGTTTTGTTTGCGAGTTAATTATGATGTTGCTGGGTTTAATGTCTTTGTGAATAATGTGCTGATAATGCAGGTATTGTAATGCTTTGACTATTTGGATGGCGATGTTTAAATTTGCTCGCAGACTCAATGTTTCTTTTTCTAGGAGTTGGGCGAGGGATTGGCCGCCAAAGTCTTCTAAAACCATTCCTAATCGGTGATCAAAAGTTTCGAGACTGATGGCTTTGACGATTTGTTCGCTGTCTAAATTTTGGCGGATTTGATATTCGTGTTTGAGCCTGGTAATGGCTTCGAGGGTGGGGTATTCGGCTTTGAGGACTTTGAGAATTGCTGGGGGCGCGTCTGTCGGTGTTTGTCCGCGATAGATTATTGTTTCGACGCCTTCGTGCAGAGTAGAAGTTATTTGGTATTCTGATGTAATTAACATTACTTAACTTATAAATTACAGGAGCTAATTATTATTAGATTAACACTAATTAATCTTAATTTCGTGTGATTCCGATCGTGTATTTTGCGATTCGCAATCACACGGAAGATACACTAAGTGAAAATGTGGGCTTGGTCGTTGGTGTCAACAAACATCTTAAATGTAATCTCGGTCTTGTGTTTGAGTCCCGAATGCTTTCGCTGCACCGTTTTTCAGGGGGATAGGAGCGATCGCACTCTGCCCCAAACAGCAGGATATGGAAGCGATCGCACTGGGCCTCAAACAGGCAAGTGAACGGGTTCTCAATCGCTGACTACCGTAACTTCACAGATAGTAGAAATAGATTCCGGTTCAGGCAAAATACGCACGCGGGCGAATTTTAAACCGCTAACTCCTTGTTGTGATTCTACCATGCCCGTCTGAACTTTTGGCTCTACCCAACCTTCGCGAGACAAGTAGCGCAAGTATTGCTGATACTCTTCCCACTCCTCCTCGGTGGAATAAACAACAGTCAACATTCCCGACTGGGTAATCCGCTCTTGTGCGTCTTTGTCAACGGCTTTTTCGATCCGCTTTTTGACAAGTTCGTAGCGAATGTCGCGAGTGCCTTTGACATCAAACATTTTTTCGGTATTTTCGTTGTGGAAAATGTCGATCGTGGTATTCTGCACTAAGACTAAATGTGCGAGTTCCATGTCGATTTGAGACTCGGCTTGCAGGCGAAAAACTGTGCGACCGCAATCGCAAATTGCTCGCAGTTGTTCGTACCGCAAACTGTGCAGGTGAAACTGGCTAAATTTGGAGTCGATCGATTTTCCTACATAAATCATGTGATCGATGCCGTCGGTGCATTCGATGTCGCAGTAGTGGGGCAAAATTTGCTGCATTTTTTCTTGCCAGCGGGCCCAGGTTTCTTGGAGTTTGGTGCTGATTAAGTTCAGCATTTGGTCGTAGCGGTTGCGATCGGTGTAAACGCAGTTATGTTCATTTTCACAGGCTGCTTGGTAAGCTTCAACGGCTGCCTCAACAAGCGGCCCGCACTGCACAAAATAGTCAAAATATACTTCTAAATGCTCGTTTAAATACTCGGCGGCTCGCACCTCCATATCGACTGTTACTTTTTCTTTTAAATGCTGGATGTAGTCAAGCAAGTCGAGCCGCATTTGCTCGCCGAGGTGGGTAGTTTGTGTTTCGCAAACGGCATCAGCTATCGCTAAACCTAAGCGGAATTGTTCGAGCAAATCAGTTTGAATGGCTCGGTTTCTTTCGTCGCTAGAACCGCGAATGTCCGAAATTCCGTACAGCGGATGAACGTCAGCAAATACGATTGTTTCTGGAGGTAGTCCCCAACTTCGCCTTTCTGCTTCTTGAGCGAACCGCCACTCGACTGCGGGGTGGATGTTGTGAATGTGGGTAAACCGCTCCTGGATGGCTTGCCGCAGGGCTGCAATGAAGGCGGGAATGAGTTCTTGGGCGTGTTGAGTGTCAATGCCGTTGAAGTGGTTTGGCCGATCGCACAACAGCCCCACAACTCCCAAAATCCGCACCCCGCACCCCTCACGGGTGACGGATTTGACTACCAGGGGCACCAGCAGCATCGATCGAGTTCCCATTCTCCGCAAAGTTCGATCGCACTCGGTTTCGCACTCCCTACGCAAGTCTGGCACGTTCCAAACTTGATTTGCTGCTGTGGCCTTCAAAAAGTGAGAAGCTTCTAGGGAATTCATTGAATAAAGAATTGGCTGCAAATGTTGGCCGTCTTTTGCAACTAATAGCTGTACCTGTTCGCCGTCGGGCCGCAGCAGCAAAGTGCCGTCAGCATTGAAGAGCGATCGCAAACACCGATCGATTCTCTCAAATTTGTCTGGCTGCAGCATCGAATCTTGATCGATCAATAACTGAGTCAGCCGCCGAATTTGCTCCTGCACGGTGACATCAAAACCTTCTAGCAGCAGCAAGCCTTCTACGCGGTAATTATCCAACTGCAATCGAGCGGCTAAATTTTCCAGTTGATTCGGCTGCATCAGCCAAGCTTCTCGTTCCGAAACCGGCATTAATCTTAAAGAAACATCCGCAAATTCATCTATTTTTGAGTCAATTCGAGTAATTTTTAACTGTTCCGAACCCAGCCAAAATTCTATAAATCTGGGTTCTCGGTGTTTGGGGTTTTTTACACTCGCCGTGACAGGTTCGTCTAGCACCCGCAAACCGTCGATATCCATCTGATAATATTGCTTAAATACCCAGTGCAAAAGATGGCGGCGGTACAATTGTTCTGCTGTTTTGCCGTCCCCATCCTCGAACAGTTCCAGCAGAGTCATGTCGGTTTCTGCAAACAAACCGTTGGTAGATTGATTTGCCAAGGACGTTTCCTCCCAACCGGCCAAGCGGCAAAATGCTGCGTTAGCGTACCGTAGGGCAAAAGTTCCTGGTTGCATTACTGCGATTAAAACGCGGCGATCGCCGAGAAATTGAAACAATCGCTGTAAATCTTGTTTCCACGTTTTCAAGGGTTCAATTTCAGAAGATTGACTGGGTACTTGGCCCGCCAAAGCTTCCAGTAGCTGTTCTATACTTGGTTCGCTGGGCAGATTGTTACTGTCTTGCTTTGTTGGGACGATATCTGTCGCTGGCAGTGATTTTACGGAGTTGTTGTTTTGATGGGAAGACGATTTAGGAGTAGACATGAGTAAAACACCTGAAAGCAGTGGATTTTGCCAAAAAATATCAGCGATCGGCGATTATGGCTTTGTAAAGAGCTTAGATCCTGTTTGTAAAGTTTGTGTATGGGTATCGGAAACTGGGTTTTTCTCGGACGATGGGCCCAGGGACTTTTACTTTTATTCACAAACAACCTCTCAGTCTCGACGTTATAGGTGATATTAACCTGTTTACCTGCTAGGGGGTAACACCCATTATAAGCGGTACACAGTAGCGGATAGTGTCAGCAACTAATGCTATTTGACTCAGAGGCGAGATATATAGCAGGTTGGGGTTGAATGAAGCACAGCCCTGTTAACAGTTGACAGTTGACAGTTGACTTCGGAGTGCGAAGTTTTTAGGCAGGGGATTTAAGCCCCAGCCTAAAAACAATCCACCTAAAGGTGGGGGCTTAAATCCCCTGTGCTTTGGTAATTGGGAATTGAGAATTGGTAACTTATACGCTCGCGTAGCCGAAGTATTGGTAATTGTAATTGACTATAGCAATCCTAAATGAGTCGTCAACTTTTTACCCCACCCCAACCCTCCCTTATCAAGGGGAGAGAGTAAGAAATTCACAAATGATGCGAGGATTGCTATATAGACCAGCAGGTTGCTTGTCCTTAATTGAGGAAATAAAAGTTGCGACCAAAATTCAAACATCCTTGCTATTTGGCAAGGGAATAATTAAAATGTATAATACAGCTAACAGGATTTTTGAAAGGACATAGTTATGGCTTTAACGGTTAACAATCTCATCGGCGATGTGACGGGATTTCCTGTATTCGCTGGCGGCGGGCCACGTCTTTTGGGATTCGCTACACCCGATGAGATTAACGTAGGGAATGGAAATTTGTCGTCTTTTCCCTGGGGAGTTTGGGGACTTGATGGCAATGATACTATAGGAGGTTCATCGGATTCCAACGAACGTCTGTTAGGAAATAACGGCAATGATATTATCGGTGGTGGCGGCGGAAATGACATAATTTACGGCGGGAAAGATGACGATCTCTTGGATGGAAATGATGGCAACGACCTAGTTAGGGGCGACACCGGAAATGATATTATCTTTGGAGGGTTCGGGAACGATATCCTGCGGGGAGGGCAAGGAGACGACGATTTAGACGGCAATGACGGCAACGATTTCTTAGCGGGCGATCGGGGAGTTGACGTGCTCACGGGAGGCCTCGGTGCTGATATATTTGTACTCAGAAGCAACGATGAAGCATTTGGTATAAATGGAGCAGATGTCATTACCGATTTTAACTTTGACGAGGGCGATCGTATCGGTTTGACGGACGGTTTAACAGAACTAGACCTTTTCTTTGAAGACGACAATTTGATTGCTTACGATAATGACGGAATTATCAACGACATGGTGATTGAAAACATAATTACCGGACAGATTGTGGGGGTAGTTTTAAATACCAACAGCTTTGAACTTACTGGTGCATTTGAACAATCGAGTCCGTTTGCCTTGGCAGTTAACGGTTCTCAATTCCAGTTTTTAGCTTAGTTATTTGTAGGGAATTAGACGGGCGATCGGGCTAGTTCCGGGTAGGGAAACGGCACTGCAGTTTCCCTACAGATAGCGGGCAATCGATCTATACGCAACCGTACTTTGCAGAATTGATACTAAAAATTTATGCCTTTAGATATTTTTTAGCCTCATCTAAAAGTAGAAATTCAAACTAGGGGAAAGTATATACAGGACTTTGCGATTTTATGAGGTTCAATTAAGTGAAAAGCACCTGATAGCTAAAGCTCATGAAATCCTATTCTTTAGACCTCCGCTCAAAAATAGTGACAGCGCACTTGGCAGAGAAGATGTCAAGCGAGAAAAGTAGCTGCCCCGTTTTGCGTTACTAAGAGTTGAGTATTGGGAAAAAATCCGAAATATCGAGGCCCAAAACAAGCATATTTTTAGACGAAGTGTGAAGCGTACCTATCTGGCAAAAGTGATGGATAAAGACAAGCAAACACAATTTAAAAGTAAGCGCAATTGCAACACCTTTTGTACTGGTAGTTGTTTTGAGCGAATAGAGGTGCTTTGATAACGCCTTTGAGAGTTTTCGGATTCATTCCAGAATCTCCGTGGCTTCAGCCCTGGGGAGTATCAATCATTGCTGCTACTGTACCTCATAGCATCGGAAAGTGCTGTAATATGGTGTCTCATTACACTATCATTCTGCCGTAAGGATTCAGGTCTAAAAACTTGTGGCTCCAACGCTTGTCTGGTAAGGGTTTGAGGGCAAAATAATGGTTTTTGTCCTTCGTGGTTGATTGTCAATAAATGACGAAAAATGACATTTTTTCGTCATTTATTGATAATAGATATTTATTGAGCATCAAGCTCCAGAGCTAAAGTCTTTGCCCAGCAAGGAGTTCAGTGACCTGAATCCTTACATTCTGCCTATTCAGGACGGCGAATGTCTGAGGGGTTTGACCCCTCAGACATTCGCCAACAGTCTCTTTCGATCGCCGATTTTTATCTTAACTTTTTGAGTTTCTTCAAGTGCGATCGCCTCAAATTTTCCACCAACTGCCGCAACTGGTTCAAATTTCCCGCTTCGCCGCCATACTTCCATCGCACGTAAGCTTGCGAAACTTCATCAATCACCTCAGCTTCATCAGTTGCATGATTACCGCGCATTGCCTCAGCATACTCCAAAGGCGTTTGAGCTTTCTGCTTGGCAAATCCCCTACTCGCCAAATCCTTCAACATTTCCTGATAAACCCCCTCCACAGGCGGCAACTTCGCCAGCCAGCGGCGGTGGCGCCACTTGCGCCACACTTGCCAAATTAACCAGCCAATAAAGCCAAAGCCGATCGCAGCAATTAAGCCAGTAAATAACCCCACCCAACCCTTAGCAAACTGTCCCAGAAACCAGCCCACAATCAAACTGATCCAGCCAATTACAAAACCTATGACTGAATCCAGCCCGCTTCTGAGAGGAGTCGGTAGCCAACCCGCGATCCACTTCCAAAACGATTCCAGCGCACTAAAAGTCTGGTTGTCTTCCACCGAAGCCGGAATCAGCGGATAACCGGGAATCGGATTAAAAGCAAACCAGCCGTTATTGGGAAAATATACCTCCGTCATCAAAAAAGCGTCGGTATTTTTCACAATATACAAACCCGTAAACGGGTTAAATTCCCCCGTATCGAAACCGCCCGCCAGTCGCGCCGGAATCCCGATCGACCTCAGCATAATTGTCAGTACAGTCGAAAAGTGGTCTGGATATCCGCCTGTAACTTTTTTGCCGGCCTGAGTGTTTTTGTAGCCAAACAAAAAACCTGCTACTAAATCTTCACCTTCTTCTAAGTAAGGCAAAGCTTTTACAAGTTTGTAATTCGGGTTTTGCTTCAAATATTGAGCCAAATACAAAGCTTTTTCGTAGGGAGAATCGATCGCCCTGTCCGACTTAGCCACTCTTGTTCTCCCCAACAAGATCTCTTCAGTTTTTTCTCGCACCTTCTGGGCAATTTCCGGTGGCACATCCAAATAAAACTTGCGAATATTTTTCGGGTAATTAGTACCAGTTTTCCCCAATAAAGAGCGATCGCGAAAAGGTACATTTGAAATCACCGTATAAGTCAAACCATCCGCCAATTCCACAGGCGATCGCAAACCCCCCTCCGCATCAATCGCCACCTCTGTCGTCGGAAAATAAAGTTCCTTCGGCTTGTTTAAAGCCGGAATCAAATTCGGCAACTGAGCAACAATAGTATAACTTTGAATCACCTCTTGAAAGCGGGGCGCATTGGGAAAAGGATTCAGATAAAATTGATAAGACCAGCGAGGTCTATTCACCTTAAAAGCGTCATCGTTGCGAGAAATTTCCCAACCCTGACCGGTGTATTTGTCAAAGCCTAACACTCGCCAAAAACCCGCAGCCTGCGATCGCACCCGCATCACCACTTGAGGTTTCATTTCCCCCCGCAAATTTTGATTGATGCGCTGGTTGAAACCGTAATAAAAAGTAGAGTCCACCTCTCCTGGCCCAGAGTCTGGGTTTCTCCCCCTTCCTCCGCCAGTCCCTTTTTGATTTCCCCCTCTAACATACCCCGGATTGGTAATGCTGCGCGAGTCAAACTCCCCCTGATATTCAATAGGAGCACTCACCGGAAAAGTCCGCAACTGATAGCCAGGGAGGCGTGGCAAAAACGCAAAAATAGTCAGCCCCAACCCGACAGTTATCAGCAGCAGCCAAGCAAAATACTTTGGGGATAAAGTAGCAGCAAATAGCGACAGGCTTTCATTTTTCCCTTTACCTTGTGCTTTTTCGCCAATGACTTCTGGCTTCAAAAATCCCAAGCGCGATCGATAATCCAACACCAAAGTCGGCAGCGCTAAAGCCAAAAACAACAACAACAGCGGCCCAAAAGTCAAGGTTTGGCTGAGAGTCGCTGCTACCCCTAACAAAATTAGCCCGATTACCATCGAGTAGCCTAAATCCTTGCGGCGAGGCAAATCGAAACTGTGCAGCACTTGAAGTTGGATTAACAGTTGCGCCAAAACTAACCGCGTATCATTCAATTCTCCCACCAAGCGGCTAAAAAAAGCGAACAGCGCCACCAGCATTCCAATAGCTATGCAGAACTTAGCAGCTACATTGCGATCGCGGCGGCGGTACCAACTCCAAGTTGCTCCCACAATACTAACAGGCACAGCCCACAGGTTCAGGGCTTCTTCAGCAGCAACGTCAGTTGCCACAATTCCCACAATTACCAACAACTGAACTAGGATTCGCAGCAGTAAAGAATCCTCAATCACCGGCGGAGGCATGGCCTCAATCTGCTCCCACAGCTTACCCAAAACAGGTATATTTCGCAGGTTATCAGTTGTCATGTGCACCCATCCAAGTCAACGAGCAGTAGATTGTAGATTTTAGATTTTAGATTGACTCTCGCATTGAATCTGGGAGGGCTTTAACTAATATCTAAAATTTTTGGCTTTCCATGACAGAAGTCGAGGAATTGCATTTGTTTTTGTGTGAGGTCAAACCACAGAGTAAAAACCTAAATTATTTACTCTAATTTGACTTTTCTATTTGCTATTTTGTCTTTACAAAGTTGGACGAATAGCAAACATCAGAGGTCTGGTATCGAAGTTTTGGAATTTAACTTCTAGGGCATAAGTCTTGTCAGGTTGCGGGTCAAACAACTCCACACTTAAATGCCCGGAATTCGGACGCTGTGCAGTTGCTTCGGCATCTCCTCCCTTGAGTTCCAAACTTCCTCCCCCTGGAAATTCGCACTCAACTCTTAAACACGGCCTTGGTGGTTCTGTGTTGCGGTTCGACAGGTATTGAGCTGAGAGAGTCAGCGAACCCAAAGCAGTCAGCCACTCCCGCGAAACCGGGGGCTGATTTACAGGACAATTCAAAGTTAGAGACTCAATGATTTCTCGGGCGGCCAACAGCGACATGAGCATTTGTTGATCGGTAGTTGCCTCGGAGTAATTCGGTAAATCTTCTACTTCTGAAGCTGTAATTCCTCTGGCAGCACCCATGAGTACCAAACCAGCTAATTTGTTAAGTTCCTGAGACTGGCCGGGAAACAAGCCATCTACAGCGCGAACTAACTTCGAGCCTTCCCGCAGCGACGACATTACCAGTTCCTGACAAGGTTCTAGCAGTTGAGCAAAAACCCCTTGGGCGATCGGAATTGGCAGGCGGCCCCACCTGATATTTTGTAGTTGGGGAGTCCAGAGGTGTAGGGGGGGAACCCATTGCGGGGCTACATCGTCTGGGTAATCGTGGTCGTAGCTTTTGAATTCTGTTTCCCAGGGGAACAGCGGCGGATTAGATTCAATTTCGGCTCTAAGCCTTTCTTTTAACAAGGTCTGAAAACGGTCTTGCACGGTCGGTATTTCTCCAATTGTCTGCGGTTGTGCGGGTGCATTGCTGTGCGCCCCCACTTGATAGTCCAGCGGGTCTGGTTCGTCCCATTCCCAGTATTCCACCCCGGAATTCTCTTCTGTGTCGTCCCACTCTTGTGAGCCAGGGGACGGATTGAAGTTTTCCTCATCTTGGCTAGAGGCATTCGCGATCGGCGCCTGCAATATCCAGTCTAAAAAATGGCGATCGAAAGCCTCTGCATCCCTGTTCGTTTCGTTATTCATCACTAGATGCCCCTTCTCCGGAATCTGAACGATTTCGCAATTCCCACGCAAGTTCCAGCAATTTAAACCACCGCTTCTGTACCTGGGCTACCGTGCTGCCCAGGGTTTGGGCGATCGCTGACTCTGACAGACCCTGTTGCTTCAACTTTAGCAAACGCTGTCCCTCTGGACCAATTTGCTCGCCAAACGCCTGCCACTGAGAAGGCAGCAAACCTAAATTTTTGTCTAAGTCTGCTTCCAGCCACTGGTGAACGAGTTCCCAACGGTGCGACATGGCGAACCTGAGCAAGTGGTACTTGAAGCGCTGCTGCAAATAGTCTCTTTGGCGGGGAGTTATGCCCAGGATCGACTCTATTTCGTTAGTCGGCAAGTCTTGCAAGCGCAGCACGAAGTAATCGGCGCATTCTTCTTGGTTGCGCTCTTTCAAGTAGGCGACTAATTCGTCAATCACGTTTTGCCGCAGAGATTCTGACTCGTCGGCTTGGGGGCGAATTGCAGATGAACCCTGTCCGGCCATCGCTTCCCGCACGGAGTGTACCGAGGTGTCGTTCCAAGTTTGGTCGGAATCTGAAGCCCCTCCGTCGGCGGCTTGTTCCATATCTACAGAGGTTTCTTTGGGCTGCTGCTGGGAAAAGGTTTGGGCCCGTAAAATAATTAGTTGCTGGCTGCGGTTCCGAGGTAATGGAATGCGCCGCTTGCCGAAGCGCTCTACAAAGGCCATGTACTCTGCTAGTTCTAAGCGAGTGCGGGGACTGTAGGTAGGTGGCAATTGGGTTTCGCGCCGGAATGCCTTTAAAGCTTCGAGATAAAATCCTTGCAAAAAATCTTTGATCAGTTCTACTCGCGCCTGATAGCTAGACTGCACCTGCGGAGGGGTGATGTAGCGATAGACGATCGCGCTGAGGGTACTGTGCAATTCTACTCGCCCGGGCCCGGAGCCTAAATTGTAATAGTGGAGGCATTGTTGCAAGCGGTGCTGAGCCAGGCTCATGGCTGAACCTTCTATGTCTCCGGATGCTTGAATCCGCAGGCTTTCGGTGCATATCCTAGTGACTTCTGCTGCGAGTCGCCCTGCTACATCTTGGCAGTTCTGCTCAGACGCGCGAGTGGACTTTTTTAGTTCGTCTAACAGCAGTTGAAATATGGTTTCCACGCTCTGGCAGATTTCCCGCATGATGGTTTACAGCTAACAATGAAAGTAGCACAGTTAGTAAAAGTATGGATAAATATTTCCTACCGCTACTTTACCCCGTATTCCCCAGATAGGACAAACTGCAATGCCCTCTTTCTCCTCCTTCGCGCAAACACAGAGGACTGCTTTTTTTATCTGTCCTGGAGGCGCCATCCGCCAAAAACTAGGTTTAAACAGTTGCCACTGCAACGATGCTTCATCAGAGTGTCGGGTTTGAGAAAGCCTTCAGGGGGGCCGACAACGCCACACTGCCGTTGATACTTTCGGCTTAGTGCTATGGTGGTCACAGCAGCAAGGGTTCCCGAAGGTGAAGCGAACACACAGCTTCTCCCGGTGGTCTACTAGATGGGACAAAGGGTGTCAGGGCTGTATTTGTTTGTTAGAGTCGATCGAGGTGACAGTGGCCAACGGTTTCTCAAATCGATGATGGATAGCTTGGGATGGATTATTCAGGTAGTTGTACGATCGCAACACCCAAGGCTTTGTTTTACTGAAAATAACAATCCGTGGTTGAACAAACTTTTGCTTGGCTCAATTTAGTATGGACGGTTGAGCAAGTACGATCGGCGATTACCTGCTTCCTCACCAAAAAACGAGAGGGAAGCTCCTGGCTTTAGACATTGGGAGGAACTAGGTAGCGGTTTCAACCGCCTTCAATATTTTTTTTGTATTGGTTGTTTTGTAGGCATACTTTACCCTTGAATTGCGAATACTATGCTAATATAAACCAAGGAGGAAAACAGAATGTATGGATGCCAGCAAAATCTAATCAGTCCAGGCAAAGACTTGACAGCAGTCTTAGAATTTCTGTGTAGTGAAGCCTCTAAATTAATCAATTGTGGAGTTTACTATTCCCGACAACTCTTCTTTAAGACAGGTAAAGTTCCCAATAGAGCTAAGCTACACAAGGTATTGGGAACAGAAAATCATAACGTCCACTACAAAGCTTTTTATTCAGATACCGCACAACAGATATTAACTAGCGTTGCTGAGTCTTTCAAGTCCTATTTTGGCTTACTGACGGGAATCAAAGAAGGGACGGTGACGCAACGTCCAAGACTTCCTGGATACAGAAAAGGCGGATTAGCACTGGTTACATTTACAGGTAGATCGGTCAAATTAAAAAATGGAATGTTGCGATTTCCTTTAGGGAAGCAAGTTAAAGCTTGGTTAGGCATAGATGCGTTCTATCTGCCCATGCCATCTAATTTAGAGCATTCTTGTATTCGAGAGTACAGGATTTTACCCAGAAACGGATGTTTCTATCTGGAATTGGTTTACCAAAAAGAAGCTGTCCAATCCGATGTGAACGTTGATTCTGTGTTGATGCTCGATCATGGGATAGACAACTGGATAACTTGTGTTAGCAATATTGGAGCTTCATTCATCGTAGACGGAAGGCATCTAAAGTCTATCAACCAAGGTAACAACAAACGAGTGGCAACCTTGATGTCTGGAAAAGACAACGGATTCTGGTCGAAAAGACTGGAACGGCTGACCGAAAGCAGAAATATAACAATGCGGGATGCGGTTAATAAAGCTGCTCGTAAGGTCATTAATCATTGTGTATCGTCCAAGATTAGTACAGTGATATTTGGATGGAACAAGAATCAGAAAAATTCGCTCAACCTAGGTAAAAAGACGAATCAAAAATTTGTTCAGATTCCCACGGGTAGGTTAAAAGATAGAATTGCTCAACTGTGCGAACAGTACGGAATAAAATTCATAGAAACTGAAGAATCTTATACCTCAAAAACTTCGTTTCTCGATGCTGACGAACTGCCTAAATTCGGTGCGAAACCCGAAGGGTGGAAAGCTTCTGGAACAAGAATTAAACGTGGATTATATCAGACGGCGAATGGATGGCTAATTAATGCAGACTGCAATGGGTGTGCAAATATTGGTCGTAAAGTAGCAACAATACTTGGAATTGATCTCAGTGGAGTTGGTAGGGGTGATTTGTCAGCACCCGTAAGACTTAAATTATGGTCTTATGAATCCCCGTCTATGAAAGGGCTGGGGAGTTGTCAAAAGCAATGATATATAGCCATCCTAAATCATTTTTGAATTTCTTACTCCCTCCCCTTGATAAGGGGAGGGTTGGGGTGGGGTAAAAAGTTTACGACTCCTGCAAGGATTGCTATACATCTTCCTGATTGGTTTATCGCTATTTAACAAACCCAAAATTATCGGTGTTCATGTAAGCCAATTTGAACACTATCAAGGGTTCCATCCTAGAAATATTTATACTTTCGGGGCTTAAGCATTAAAGTAATCATCAGCCACTTTGGCCATAAAGTTTTGATGGCGATCGCCCGTCTGTTTCTTGGCAGCATCCTTAAACGTCGATTGAGCGGTTGCACTCAATATCATTTCTAGCATCCCAATCACAGAGGTCAGCACCGCTCATGTCCGAAACTCTGTTTCCTAGCCTTTTAGGATAACTGGGGTTATATTTAATTGTAAGCCCCTGATGCCGTCATTTTAAGCAGCCCGCACAATTAAGTGTGTGTGATGTTCGTTAACTTCGGCATAAATTCCTTGATTTTTACTAACAATCAGAGTGCCGCCCCCTTCTCTAGGGGGATTGAGCGGGGGCTCACCAACGGCCCAATCGCTGTGTTCGCCAAACAAAGGCGCTCAGGAACAATAAGTTTCATTGCATCTATCTAAGGGTATCAATCTTGCAATTACTTTAACCTGAAAAGCAGATATTTTACGAAAGTTCGATCGTCTTCGATCGTCCTCTGGGTTGATGTAAGTGGTTAGGTAAATTTGTTCTAATAAATGTAAAGTTAGATTTGAAGGAACAATTTCAATGCGTAAGTTAAACATAGGTCTATCTGACGAGCAGCGTGCAGGCGTTATCGAACTATTGAATCACGACCTGGCAGATGCTTATCTGCTGTTAATCAAAACCAAAAAGTATCACTGGGATGTAGTGGGCCCACAGTTTAGATCGCTCCACCAGTTGTGGGAAGAACACTATCAGGCGTTAACACTAAATATCGATGCTATGGCCGAACGGGTGAGAACTTTAGGTGGCTATCCAATTGGTACTGCTGAGGGTTTTCTGAAGTATGGCTCGATTAAAGAACATATCGGCGATTTGCCTTTGGCTACCGAAATGGTATCGCGTTTAGTTGACGACCACGAACTGATTATTCGCAATCTCCGCAAACACGTTGAACAGTGCGGTGAAGAGTTTAAGGATGATGGAACCGCAGACTTTTTGACTGGTTTGATGGAACAGCACGAACAAATGGCTTGGATGTTGCGCTCGTTTATTGAAGGGGAATCCCTTGCGCCCGACGGTAAGCAGCCGAAAGCTCAAACTGCTACAGCTTCTCACGCTTAGAGATATATAAGTAGAAGGAAGAAGCAAAAATTTATTTCCGTTGATTTAACTCTCTTCCATAGCTTGCCTCAAAAACCAGGTTTCTTTAAGAAATCTGGTTTTTGAGCTTGGGTTTATTCGCGTTATCGGTTGGCAAAATTATTGAATCGCATTCTTTCATAAACCTGGGATGGGAGCATTTTATGAATCATGGTTCGCCTCTTGATGGTGGAAATTGTTGTGCCTTCAGTCTCTGTTGATGTTGATGTTGATATTGATTTTAAGGCTGACCCAGATAGAGTAACTGATGAAACTAGAATTTTTAATATACTTTCTATTGATAAAATGTACAAATTATGGCGTAAAATAGTCATCAATGAATCTTCTAGAAAAGCTCGATATAGCCAAAATAATGTACTGCGATGGTTGCCGTTACGGTTGCTTTTAACGGCTAAATTGTATATATAAAAACTGCTGTTAGACCAGCGATAAATATTGGCAGGAATTTCAGGATGCCGCTCCCGGACATCTGCCATAATTAGAGAGTGAGATTTTGCCATTGCTTCATAGTTGCAAGACATACTGCTGGAAATCTGTCGGTAGCCCACTAAAAATTCTGGCACTACTTTAAATTGATAATGCTCAGCGATGCGGAGAAAAAGTTCCAAGTCTTCGCAGCCTTGGGCGTTTTCTGCTTTTAATTGGCAATTGTAACCGCCGACTCTCTCGAAACAAATGCGGCGGATCAGAGATGAACTCGCATTACCCATAAAATATTTATAAACTAAAGCTTTGTATACTTCTCCTTCGATGGTGGAGTTGTAAAATCCACCTGTGAATAAGTCTTTTTCGTTGATATCAAGTGACCATGAATAGACAACTCCTACAGATTGTTCTGATGTAATTAAGCATTCGACTTGTTTTTCTAGGTTTTGGGGATACCAAATATCGTCGGCATCGATGGGAGCAATATATTCGCCTTTTGATTTTTCAATTGCTAGGTTGCGGGCGACGGCGACACCGGCATTTGATTGGTGGAATAAGCTGACTCGGCTATCTTTTTGAGCAAAAGATTGGACTATTTCGGCTGTTGTATCTGTAGAGCCGTCATCAACTACTAAAACTTCTATGTTTTGATAAGTTTGAGATAAGACAGACTCTAAGGTTTTAGCAATAAAATTTTCAGCGTTGAAAGCTGGTATGATGACTGAAACTAATGGCTGATTTAAAGTGTTTTGGGAGGTGTTCATGTAATATAAAAAATGGTTTAGATAAAAGTTTTGGTTCAAAGGGAGCTAGCTAAGGGTATGTTAGCAAATTACGAAAGCCCGATCGTACAGCGTCGGAAATTTTAAGAGGTATATTTAAAATATATTGCCAAAAGTCATAAAATGTGCATTGAGTCCGCAGTCGCGATCGAGACTTGGTGCAGGAGTCACTCGCGGATGAGGTCTGCAAAAGAAATTGTACCGCGCAAGTCCTGACAGTTGCCTGGTGTCCGTATAAACGATGTTTTATTTTATACGGTATGCCTACTTATAAAATCAAAGTCTTGTGCGTTGCAACACAGCCGCACAAAAATGCTGCTGGGGCTTTTTCCCAAGTTTACACAAACAATGACATATTTAAAGATTTTGTAAAGCTGTTGTCTACATCAGGTCAGTCTCAGCAAGATATGGCGTAAAATAGAGGTAAGAATGGGGAAAATCAAATCGATAATACCAGCAAAAAATCTAGCTGAAGACAAACAAAAATCGAGTTATAAATAAAAAAGTAGAGCTGATTTTACCCTTCGTAAAGTAGCACCAATAAAATTCCAGCAAATTTTGGCCCGTGTAATTTAAGTTATTTAGGTGATGATTTCTACCGCTGACCCGACTGTATCCGTGATTATCCCAGTCCACAACGGGGGCGCTTACTTCCGCACCTGTTTGTCAAAACTGGCTCAAGCTGTGCCCAGACCGATCGAGATTATTGTAGTAGCAGATGGCGAAAGCGACGGTTCTTGGCGACTTGCAAAGGAATTCGGGGCAAAATTAATTAGAATTCCTGAATGCGGCGGCCCAGCCCGAGCGAGAAATTTGGGAGCGCAAGCTGCGAAGGGAGATATTCTGTTTTTTGTGGATGCTGATGTGGCTGTTTGTCCAGAAGCTGTGGGCTATGCCATCTCGGTGTTCAAAAATAATCCCTACTTGGCTGCTTTTATCGGCTCCTACGATGATGCTCCTGGAGATCCCGATTTTCTGTCGCAGTACAGGAACTTGCTGCACCACTACGTGCACCAGACAGGTAACGAAGAAGCTTCGACTTTTTGGGGCGCTTGCGGAGTGATTCGCCGGGAAATTTTTTTGCAAATGGGTGGCTTTAATGAGAGTTACCGCCAAGCTTCGATCGAGGATATTGAATTCGGCTACCGTTTGAAACAAGCCGGTCATCAAATTCGGCTGTGTAAAACATTGCAGGTGAAGCACTTAAAGCGTTGGGAAGCGATGGGGATGGTGAAAGCTGACTTTTTTTACCGAGCGCTGCCTTGGACGGAACTTATTTGGCGCGATCGCAAATTGAATAACGACCTCAACTTGCAAGTTTCAAACCGCATCAGCGTGATTTTAACTTATGCAGTCCTGCTGGCAATTCTGGGGACGTGCTGGTCGCTGAGCTTTCTGCTAGTGGCTGGTTTGCTGGCGATACCACTGGTAGCAATTAATGCACCGCTTTACCGATTTTTTTACCGTAAACACGGTATCCTATTTGCCCTGAAAACAATTCCGTGGCACTGGCTTTTCTACTTTTACAGCGGACTGGCATTCGCGATCGGCACGGCTCGCCATTTGTCCCAAAAAAAGCCCTTGACTGCCAAGGTTAGCTTGCCGGTACCGCTGAATAAATCAATCCCAATTGCGCTTCAACATCAGATCGATCGATAGTTTCTCAGGGTATGTACGGGTGCATCTATCTATTTTAGAAGTTATAAATAATAGTATAGTTCGATAAAAAAGCTGGAGGTAGGCTGAGTGAAACATTATCCGGTTGCGATCGTCGGTGCTGGGCCAGCGGGTTTGACTGCTGCTTACGAGCTCGTCAAGCAAGGCATTATCCCTGTTGTGCTCGAAAAAGGAGATAAAGTTGGGGGAATAGCTCGCACCGAAACCTACAAAGGCTATCGTTTCGACATTGGGGGCCACCGCTTTTATACTAAAGTTGCAGCCGTGCAGGAGTTGTGGCAAGAGGTACTGGGAAATGAGTTTATTAAAGTGCCACGATTGTCGCGAATTTTTTATCGAGGTAAATTTTTTAACTATCCGATCAGTGCCTTCAATACTCTGTTTAATTTGGGCATAATTGAGAGTACGCTAATTATTTTGAGCTATGTGAAAGTGAGAATCTGGCCGTTGCCGGAAGAAACAACTTTTGAACAATGGGTGATCAATCGTTTTGGGGAACGTTTGTACAAAACATTTTTTAAGACTTATACTGAAAAAGTTTGGGGCATTCCTTGTTCGGAAATTCAAGCAGATTGGGCGGCGCAGCGGATTAAAGGATTGTCGCTGACGACTGCAATTATTAATGCTTTGTTTGGCAGCAACGATACTAAAACATTAATCAAAGAGTTTGATTATCCGGCTTTGGGGCCGGGGATGATGTGGGAAAAGTTCGCGGAAGCTGTGGAAAATAAAGACGGCAAAGTTTATCTCGATACTAAGGCGATTAGCTTTGAGCGCGAAGGTAATAAGATTAAAAGTATTACTGCGGAGCAAAACGGAGAATTAGTCCAATATTCGGCGGATAATTTTATTACGAGTATGCCGATATCGGCGCTGATAGCGAGGCTAAAACCGCAGCCGCCAGAAGAGGTGTTGCACGCGGCGCGATCGCTCAAATATCGAGATTTTTTGATTGTAGCGCTGATTGTCGATCGCAAGGATTTGTTTCCTGACAACTGGATTTACATTCACTCTCCCGAAGTTAAAGTGGGACGAATTCAAAACTTTAAGAATTGGAGCGCCGCTTTAGTTCCCGATGTCAGCAAAACTTGTTTAGGAATGGAATATTTCTGTAGTGTAGGCGACGAAGTTTGGGAAATGTCGGACGCTGAACTTGTGGAATTAGCAACTCGCGAGTTGGTTGGTTTGGGTTTAGCAACAACTGCTGAGGTTGAAGATGGAGTTGTCATACGGCAACTTAAAGCTTATCCAGTTTATGATGGAGAATATCGCGGACATTTGCAGGTACTTGAAGGTTTTGTGAAGGGTATTGAGAATTTGCAGACGATCGGGCGAAACGGTATGCACCGATACAACAATCAAGACCATTCTATGCTGACGGGGTTGCTGGCGGCGAGAAATATTCTGGGGGAAAAGCACGATTTGTGGGATGTGAATACTGAGCGATCGTACTATGAAGATTTTTCAGTCGATCGCTCAAAAGAAAAAAAGGATTCCGATTTGATGGCGCAGTCTAGTTGATATTTGGGGAACAGTTCGTAATCGACAGCATCACTCAACCTCATTAGATAAACTCTCAAACCACCAGACTAAGGTACGGACATCATCGAGCGCCTGCGTTAACCGATCGCGATCGCCCGTCCAATCGCCATACTCCCCGTGCTCGCCCGCCCCCGACACTATGATGTACTCCAGGAACGGATCGATCTGCACGAGAAACCCACCACTAGACACGTTAAACACCGCGTAGACATCCTCTGGCTGAACAGACCATCGCAAAAAAACGACGCCCGTAGCCAATGCTGGGAATTCGTTGAACACTTCACCGAAGAAGCGTTGAGCGAACGCAGGGGCGCGGGCTAAAGCGATGTCTTGTGGCTCAGTCCACCACGGGCCCTTTGTCTCGCGGCCACAGCGAGGATCGTGTTCTTCAAATTTGTCCATAAGGAATTTCCTCTCTCTTCTCTTCCTCTGTGCCCTCTGCGCTCTCTGTGGTTAAATCATTCCTATGAAACTGTAAACGATATCAGCCTTAAACTCCTGAATCCGACCAATTGCTTGCGCCATATCCCAAAGTGAAGTGCTATCCCGATCGCCCGCTTGGATAAATCACTCGATAGGTTTTCAAAAGCAACCAATACATCCACATTACTATCAGGGCGAAAATCATCCCGCAGTACCGAGCCAAACAGGGCAAATTCGACAATGTTCCAGCGCTGGCAAAATCGTGCGATCGCATCTAGAGAGACTTTTAGGCGATCGGTCACAACATATTCTAAATCTGATTGCAACTCAACCATCCGCGAGCTAACCTCCAATCTGGTAGCTAACGTCTTTTAATTTTAACATCCCAGGTCTGATTGACATTCTGATGCTAATATTTGAAGTAACTTTTACTTCGGAAATAGCTGGCATCATTACCCGACATTTGGGACAAAACCAGCAAATCTTTTGTTTGTGAATGTGCCGCAACAATGGCTCAGAACAACAAGGACATTCCTGCATTCTCTTTTACCATATAATTAATTAGGGGAAAACTATTTTAGGAGCAGCCATATGTCCTAAATAAAGATAGGCAGCCGATCGCAGCACAATTTCGGAATAGAGAATCTTTTGGATGTCTAAACTTGGCGCACGTTTTGCAGTGAATTTGTAAGCCACGATTTCCCCTTCCAAACTGAATTCAGTATCCGTCAAGTAGTGGTCGTGATCGTGCATTCCCTGAAAAATAAACCCGTAAATGGGATTGGGATAAACCGAAGAATCGTAACTTTCAGCAGATACCCAAAGTTGCCCTTGTTTGATATCTGCAAACATTTCTTCTGCGTTTTCGTAACGCATATAATCTGAAAATTGTAGATTTAAAGGCAATTGCTGGAACTCACCCATTAGCCAATCACAGAGTTGGGCGATGGTTTGATCTGAAACTTCGGCTGCCTTACTTTCCAGATAGAGTTTGGCGAGAGTTTCTACTTTTAATGCGGTTATGTTTGCTTTTGTGAGAGTCATATCGCTCCCCTCCTAACCTTGAACTACCTTTATTCTGACAGTTTTTATCAACAACTGCTATGAGCTAGCTCATAATTGAAAAAAAATAGTCAAGGCTATTTAATCGATCGCACTCCCTGTTAATTTTCCATTGCTAAACGTACTTGCTGTGAAACGCAAGCTGTGGCTTTAATTAAATCGGCTGCTTTTTCGCCGATCGCAATTATCGGCCCATTCGTATTTCCTGTGGTGATTGTTGGCATGATTGACGCATCTACCACACGCAATCCCTCAACTCCATGTACCCGTAATTCGGGGTCTACAACCGCCATTGAGTCGGTTCCCATTTTGCAGGTGCCGACAGGATGAAACACCGTACTGCACGTTTCCCGGATGTAGGCTTCGAGGGCTTCATCGCTGTTAACATCCGCACCGGGAGCGACTTCATCACCCCGAAACTCATCAAAGGCACTTGTCTGAAACAATGTGCGGAGTAATTTAATTCCTGCAACCAACTTTTGCAAATCGGATTCACTGTGGAGATAGTCAGAGCGAACGCATCTAAATATACTCACCGCTGATGAACAGTGTTCAATAAGATGCGCTCCCCCTGCTGGGCCAAACATACCCAGGCGAATAAGCCATTTTTAAAATCTAAATTTTGGCAATCGCCGACATTGACGTAGTGACAAAATGCAGATAGCGCAAGTAATATTATGTCAAGTATTTAGTGATGATGCTATTTCTATCGTTGCAGTTCAAGCATTGTCAATAAATACTCAAAAATCTTAGCACGTAATTGAATCAGATATGACCCAATTCCCGACCTTCTTGTGGCAGCAGTGTATCTTTGAGAGTTGACACAAATTTTTTAAACTTGTGCTAACTCTTGACTTACAGACTTACAGAGTGAAAATATGCTAAGACGCAAGCAACAAACCAACCAACCTATGAACTTTTCCCAGAAATCAGGGGGCAACAGTGCCACACACTCAACAACCCACACAACCCAGAATCCGGGCGCGGCCCGATTGCGGACAATACTCCTCGCCGCTGGCATAGCCTCTCTGTGCGCTAGCTGTCAAAATCCTCAAGCACCAAACGCCACAACTCCCGGAGCGACTCCAGCAGCCTCTCCCGTCGCAGTCAGCGCCCCCGGAGACCCAAATACTGTCAAAATTGTCTCCATGCTCCCCATGACAGGCAGCGCCTTGGGTCAATCTCAAACAATGGTCAACGGCATCAAACAAGCACTCGCCGAAACCGACTCCAAAGCTTGCGACGGCAAAATCAAAATCGAATACGAAGTGCTCGATGACGCCACCGCCGCCGCCGGCAAATGGGACCCCGCACAGGTAACGTCCAACTCTAATAAAATAGTCGCTGACGGTTCGGTAGTTGCCGCTATCGGTCACTACAACTCCGGTGCAGCCAAACTTTCCATTCCCGTGCTCAACCAAGCTAACGTCGTGATGATCAGTCCGGCAAACACCTATCCGGGACTGACTAAACCAGGAAAAGGCGAACCCAAAGAACCCAACGTTTATTATCCTGCAGGCACTCGCAATTTCACCCGCGTTGTCCCTGCTGATGACCTTCAAGGCTCTGTTGCTGGAAATTGGGCGAAATCTTTAGGCGTACAAAAAGTCTTCATTCTCGACGACCAAGAACTCTACGGGAAAGGTATCGCTGACGTTTTTGAAGCAACGGCTAAAAAGTTGGGAATTCAAGTCTTGGGTCGGGAGGGAATTGATATTAAAGCTAGCGACTACAAGGCGTTAATGAATAAGATCAAAGCTTTAAATCCAGACATGATTTACTTCGGTGGCACTACTCAGAGCAACACGGGACAAATAATTAAAGACATGAGAAATGTCGGGATGGCGGCTGATGCAGTTAAGTTCATGGGGCCCGACGGTATCAAAGATCAAGCTTTAATTGACGCAGCAGGCAAAGATGGCGAAGGTGTTTACGCTACTTTTGGCGGCTTGCCTGCGAAAGAATTGACTGGTGAGGGGGCCAAGTGGTACGCAAGTTACAAGGCAAAATTTAATGCTGAACCGGAAGCTTATACAGCTTACGCTTATGAATCTGCTAAAGTGGCGATCGCCGCAATCAATAAAGTCTGCAAAAATGACCGCGCTGCGATCCGCGATGCTGTCTTGGCAACTAAGGATTTTAATGGGGTACTCGGCAATTGGAGTTTTGACGCTAACGGCGACACGAGCTTGACTGTAATGTCAGGAAATGTTGTTAAAGGCGGCAAGTGGGATTTTGTCAGCGCGCTGAAGGCGGAATAATGGATAATTGGGAATTGGTCATTAGTCATCGGTCATTAGTCATCGGTCATTAGTCATCGGTGATTGGTAATAACTGAGAAATCATCGCTAAAAAATAATAGCTGTCGGAACACGAAAAATGCCCAATTCCCAATTCCCAACTCCCAATTCCCAATTCCCAATCCCCAATCCCTAATTTCCAATCCCTAATCCCCAATTCTCAATTTCCCAAAATTATGAAAAAATGGCAGAGTATTCTTCTATATCTAGGTGTAGCTTATATAGTTTTGTTGTTAGGTCCGATCGCCGGATTTGACTTGCCCAAAATTATTGGGGAAATAGCCAGCAGCCCTGAAGTTTTGATTCAACAATTATTAGTTGGTCTTGTCAACGGCGCGCTGATTGCAATTATTGCTTTGGGTTATACGATGGTTTACGGCATTATTGAATTAATCAATTTTGCTCACGGCGATTTGTATATGTTGGGCGCTTTTGCTTCCCTAACTGTGTTCGGGGCTTTTGGCATTGAAGACGGCGCACCTTTAGCTGTGGCGATACCGGTGATGTTAGTCGCTTTAATTGTATGTTCGGCGTTTTGTGCTGGGCTGAATATTGTTGTGGAAAAGTACGCTTATCGGCCTTTGAGGAATGCTCCGCGTTTGGCTCCTTTAATTTCGGCGATCGGGGTTTCCTTCATTTTCCAAAATATGGGATTATTTTGGGGAGGATTGAAAGCTTTTATTCCGGTGATGGGTTCTAATTCGGCTGCTCCGAAAAGTTTTCCCGATTTGTTGCCCAGAGTTGATATTCTCAAATTTTTGGGAATTGAAACCAGTATTGTATTTACTACGAAAGATTTAATTGTGTTGGTGGTGGCGGTTGTATTGATGGTTTTGCTTCATGTGTTTGTGCAGTACACTCGTCTGGGAAAGGCGATGCGGGCTACTGCTCAAAGCCGCGATGCTGCTAAGATTATGGGAATTAATGTCGATCAGATTATTGCTCTGACTTTTTTGATCGGGGGGGCTTTGGCTGGTTCTGCGGGAATTTTGGTTGGTTTGTACAATAATACGATCGTGTTTACGATGGGTTTTACGGCGGGTTTGAGGGCTTTTACGGCGGCGGTTCTGGGGGGAATTGGCAATATTGTGGGGGCGATGTTGGGAGGGGTTTTGATTGGGTTGCTGTCGTCTTTGAGCGATCAGTATTTGTCGAGCCGCTGGACTAATGCTTGGGTGTTTGGGGTTTTGGTGGTGATTTTGGCTTTTCGGCCTGGGGGTTTGTTGGGCGAGAATGTTCAGGAGAAGGTTTGAAGGTGCGGTTTCTCTGTTTTATTAAAGATTTATGCTTGAGCGAAACCGCAAATCAACAATGCAGATTAATGCAGATGTCTTTGTAGTTAATAAATTAGTATTGTGATGAAATCTGCAATCTAAAACTTTTGTACTGAGCGAAGTCGAATGAGTTCAAATTTAAAATAGTTTGAGCCAGCTAAAAACTTCGCCTAAAGTCAACTGCATTTCCCCCATAAATTCGGGAACCGGAAGTATATCTGTCGGTTCTTGCAATGAAATTGGTTGCTGCCTTGCGGGATAAGCTAAAATGTTTTTTTCATCGGGATCGAGCAACCAACCCATCTGACAACCGGCATTCAAACAGTGCAAAATATTGTGGGTGACTTTGGTTTGGCTTTGGCCGGGGGACAAAATTTCGATTGTCCAGTCTGGGTGAGCGTTAAATGTATTGGCAATTTCGCCGTCAGCGTCTAGGGGAATGCGATTCCAAACAAAAATGGCGACATCTGGAACAATAGAACGTCCGCCAAAGGTGCAGCGAAGTTCTGGTAGGGCAAGGGCAATTTGCGGTTTCTCTGCGATGTCGTTGGCGACTGTTACGAGTCTACCTTGTAGTTTGCTGTGTTTTCCTTGCGGCATAGGTTTTTGGACGATCGCACCGTTGATGTATTCGCTAGCGGGTTTGGTTTCTGGCAGTTGCAAAAACTCGTCTAGGGTGATAGTTTTTTGAGGAGCTTGTACCATATCGCGATCGCCCGTTTGAAGTGTGTTTCGGTAACAGTTCCAGTATATTTGAATTTTCGTCGCTTTTGGTGCAACAATCGAACTTAAAAGACTTTAAACTGTAGCTAGCCCGATCGCCAGTTGCCAAAACCAGCAATCGATGGAAAACGATCTAATTTTTTTCTTACCTCTTCCTCACATCCGTTACATCCGTTACAGAATCCGTTACCGAACTTCTTCCTTATGTCAAATAAAATAATCAAAGCAATTAAATCGATCGGTATTCTAGCGATCGCCTATTTTACCGTCCGCCTAAAAGCAATTAAATCGAGCGGTATTCTAGGAGTGATCGCCTCTTTTACCGTCCTCCTATTCGGGGGTTGGAGCGGCAGTGTCATCGGCTGGCTGATGGGTACGGCGGCTGGCTTCATCGCTTGTCAAAAACAGAAGGTTTACAACCCGAAAATGGGTGCGTATATCGGCAATTTGGCGGGTTGGGGTTTGGGCTTTTGGCTGTTAGTTGCGAGTGTGGTAGAAGGGGTTTTAGTTAGACCTTTTTCCGGTCAATCTGCTGTGGCTTTGCCGACGACGCTGCGGTACGGGATTTGGAGTTGGGCTATCGCAATTTGGACAGCTTCGTTAATGGGTGCTTTGCAAGGTTTACCGCCGCAACGTCAACGGCTGGCGACTCTGGTAACATTAGCTTTTATCTTAATTTTGTTTCCGTTTATCGATCTTCAGGCTCAAACCGGTTGGATTGCTACGGTAGTACAGATTCAAATCTTTATTATGTTGGCGCTGGGTTTGAATATTACTGTGGGTTTTGCGGGTTTGTTGGATTTGGGATATGCGGCGTTTTTTGCGATCGGCGCTTACACGACAGCTTTGCTATCTTCCGGGCAGTTAAATATTGCTTGGAATTTTTGGATCGTTTTGCCGATCGCCGCCGGTGTAGCTGGCATTGCGGGCGTTATCCTGGGTATTCCCACACTGCGGCTTAAGGGCGATTATTTGGCAATTGTTACCCTCGGTTTTGGCGAAATTATCCCCGTGATATTTCGGAATTTAACGGACATTCGGATCGAGGAACCAATCTCGAAGATTGTAGCTTTAATTTTGGGCAAGCCGGAATTGGTGCTGTGTCTGGTTGGGTGCGATCGACCTTTTAACCTCACCGGCGGCGAAGCGGGTATCAACCCGATCGCGCGTCCATCTCTCCCCATCGTCGGCACATTCAGCACCGGCAACTACTTTCCCTGGTACTACCTAATTTTACTGCTAGTCGTCTTCGCTTACTTCATGATTTCGCGGCTGCGAGATTCCCGCTTGGGACGGGCATGGAATGCCATGCGCGAAGATGAATTAGCGGCAAGCGCAATGGGCATTAACCTAGTCAAAACCAAACTTTCGGCTTTTGCGATGGGAGCGACATTTTCGGGGTTTGCAGGTGCATTTTACGCTGCCTATATCAGCGCGGTTTTTCCCAGCGTCTTCGATTTCTCAGTCTCGGTGATTATCCTGTGCATGGTGATTTTAGGCGGTTTGGGCAACATGACCGGGGTAATTTTAGGCGCTATCATTATCATGTCTGCCGATCGGCTTTATCTTCCCCAACTCGCCCAAGTCCTCAAAGGTTTCCTGAATACTTTTGTACTTCCCAGAATAGCAATTCCCCAGTTAGCCGACTTTCTCGCCACCAGTTTAGACCCGATTCAAATGCGCTTATTTCTATTCGGTTTAACTCTAGTTGTCATGATGATTGTGCGGCCAGAAGGGTTGATTCCCGATAAAATTCACCAAGCTGAATTGCATTCTGATGATGAAGCGAGCAATGAATCTTTAGCAGATGCCAGAAGTCAATAGTAAGGGTGAAAGATTAGCCATGAACAATGTAACTGGTACTGCTTTTATCGTTGCGGAATTTAGAGCAGAAGAAAATGAAGAAAGTGCACCGCTTTACACTGATAATGTAGTCAAAATCTGGCTGAATGAGGAAACAAAAGAAATAGCTGCCGAAATAGCTCAAAACTCTCCCGCTGCCAAAGAAATGGTTAAACTGCGGACGAAATACTTTGATGATGTTTTATCAAATCAAGTTTTAGGAGGTTGCAAGCAAGTAGTTATTTTAGGTTCGGGCTTAGATACTCGCGCTGCGAGAATCAATGGAGAAAGAGTCACTTATTTTGAAATAGACGACCGCGCTACACTGCAATTAAAAGAAGAAACTCTCACCGCCAACAAAGTTAGTGCCAATGTCCGCTACCTTGGCGGCGATTACGTAAAAGACGGTTTAATCTCATTGTTGAAACAGAGTGAATTTGACTTCGATATACCGACATATTTTTTGTGGGAAGGCAACACTACCTTGCTTGCCAAAAAAGATGTAATATTTGCGTTGAAACAAATTCGTGACAATGTGAATAGTTTTCGATTGTCCTTTGATTATATGTCAGAAAAAGTGATTTTGAGGACGACGGGCTACCAAGATATCAATGATTACATAGATAAATACGAAAGTATGTATGCACCGTGGATTACTGGGTTTGACCAAATTGCCACTTTGGCGGACGAACTCAATCTCAAACTTATTGAGAACTTCTCAACGGCAGATTTGCACGTACAATATCGCCCTCGCCGTTCCCTCGAATCTAATCTTTTTAAGTTTTATTTTGTTTGTACATTAGAGAATATGTCCGAGAATCTCCCAAGTTGATTCACAAGCCTGCGTGAAATCTCACACTTCAATATAAAATATTAGGAAACAAAACCAAAATGTCATTATTAGAAGCACAGCAACTTACCATGCGATTCGGCGGTTTGACAGCAGTCAACCAGGTTAGTTTAACCTTGGAAAAAGGCTCGATCGCCAGTTTGATCGGCCCCAACGGTGCGGGGAAAACCACGTTTTTTAATATGCTGACGGGTATCTACAAACCGAGTGGCGGTAACTTGCTGCTGGAAAATAAGAATATCACCGGTTTACCACCCGATCGCCTGACAAGTTTCGGGATTGCTAGAACTTTTCAAAATATCCGCTTGTTTAACAATATGACTGTGCTGGATAATGTTTTGGTAGGCAGGCACAGCAGAATGAAAACAGGTTTGTTGGGCGCAATCCTCCGCCCTCCGACTGCGATTATCGAGGAACGGGAAGCTAAAATAAAAGCGCTAGCTATGCTGGATTTTGTCGGTTTGGGCGTGAAGAAAGCGCCGGAGTTGGCAAAAAACCTTTCCTACGGCGATCAGCGCAGATTGGAAATTGCGAGGGCTTTGGCTTCCGATCCGAAGGTGTTACTTTTGGACGAACCGACTGCGGGGATGAACCCGAATGAAACGGCTGATTTAACTCGCTTTATTTACCGGATTCGCGATGAGTTAGATTTGAGCATTTTGCTGATTGAACATGATATGAAAGTGGTGATGGGAATTAGCGATCGCGTTAGTGTGATGGAGTACGGTACTAAAATTGCTGAGGGAACTCCGGCAGAAGTTCGCGCAAATCCTCGCGTCATTGAGGCATATTTGGGAAAAGAAGAAGATGCAAATGGGTAATGGTTAGATCTGAATTGCAAAAATAATTTGGACGATGCTCAGAGCAACATCCCACAATTTTTTTTTCTTGTGGGACGTTGCTCTGAGCATCTCCGAAAATTTGATTAAAAAGACTTTGGCAATCTTGTCTCTTATTGTGCGCCGACAGATAAGTCAGGTGTGCACTGCGCCCCCTACGGATTGATATTGGCGATTTTTCCTAAATTTTTGATTTGATTTCCGACAATTGATTCTTGAGTTTTCGTGCTCTGGCAAACAAACCTAAAAATATTGCAGTACCTAATACAGTGCTCGGTTCGGGAACTGCTTGTGGTTCTGCTTCTGCTTCTGCGATATTGTTTTTAATTTCTACTAATCTTAAGTTAGTGGCGCTGTCGAATGTCCGCGAATACACCCCAGAAGTATACAGGAGGCTTTCTGCTGCACTTCCTTCAGCCATAAAGTTAAAATTAATTGCTGTGGGATGAAAGCTTTGGCTGGCGGACAAATTGAAATAACTTCCCCCAAAAGAGTCTAAAATGCCGACAACTTCAAAAGAGTCTAACAGAATATTAGTAACAGTGTTGATCAACCCAAAAAATATATTTCCACTCGCTTGGGCGCGTTGGGATTGGCTGTTGTCAACTGATGTTAAAAGATTTAAAACTGTCTGGAAATTGAAGGAAAAAGTTTCTTTAGCGTCAATGTCGAAGTCGCCGATAACTGTTGCTTGACTTTGGGCTAAACCATAATAGCTGCTGCGGCTACCTATGACTTGACTTGTTGAGAGATTTGCTGCTAGCAATTCGTGACAGTTAGATATAAAAACTGCTTCAGCATTTGCTTCGCTAATCACGAAACCGCTGTTAGCTGTCGCAGAAGTATTAGTATTAGTAGATCTACCTGTGTCTGTGGGTCTGTGACTGAAGTTGTTAATGCTTACTTCTGCCGCAGAAGCTGCTATTGTGGCAGCACTGCTGGGCGCTATACCTACAGTCAAGCTGGTGACTACAGGAGTTGCTAATAAAAATGCGTTAGCGAAGCCCTCGAAGAGGATCGCTCTGGTACTGTGATTTAATTTCATGGTGAATCTCCTTAAATTTGCAGAATTTTAAGTGTGGTTCTTTTTGTGATTTGTAGTGGCTAGTTTCCCTTACGTATTCATACTATCTATTTACTTAGACATTTTTGTAAAGTTACAGTCAAGAAATCATTTTTTTAATTAAAAGTTCTGTAAAGTTGGTCTCCACAACTTTTCAAAATACATGGTATTCGATCGCTCGTTGGGTGTTGATTTAAGTAAAAATACTACTTACTCTACAAAAGGTTGATTTTAAATAAATGCAATAAAAATTTATAATGAGTCGGGATAATATAACAAAGGACAAAGCAGAAAGAGTAATTATGTTAGAAATTAAAAACATTCACGTAAACCGTGTCATAGTATTTTCAAACGTAGGCGGCTACAGAAGGCGGCTACGCCAAGAAAAGCTCACTAGAGCGATAATCTAGAAACTGTCTAGAAAACCCTGAACCTTGACAAATCAATACTTTGGAGCAAAACAACCATGAGAGCCGACAAGCGTCCCCAACCTTGTGATGTAACTGTGTACTCTGACAAGGGTTCCCTTGCCTTGCGCTTTCCTAAGCGCCACAATCCGCTGTGGGAACAGTTGGACGGTAAATCGCTCGTTAAGCCCAAGTGCTTGGGAATAGGCAAGTACGGTTACAGGGACAACCCAGATGACTGGAAACGGGCAACACAATTAGCGATCGCACTAGAAGCCGACCTCGACCACCCTGAATGGGAAAAGTTGTTTGACCCTACCCTTGCCAAGTACGGTTTAGGGGGGGGCAAATATGCCAAGTTAGCCGACGTACTCCAATTACCAGGGGCTAAACAGCCTGAACCTGAAATAACAGTAGGGGAGATGTGGGAAGCGTATCTAGAGTGGAAAAAAACTGTTGTTGAAGAAACTACGTTTAAAAAAGCTTTCGGTTGCTTCACTAATGCAATACACGGTAAAGTTTGGAGTAAAAAAACCAAAACCTATGTACAACAAGTCAGCCCTTTATCTAGACTTCCTTTAAGTAACGAAAAAGAATTGGAGCTTTGTTTGTCAAACATAAGTTTGAGCGCTAAATCGTACTTTTTCACTGAACTAAATCAGGCTTTCGAGTTTTGTAAAACAAAAGGGATGTTGGTCAATCCAACTACTGAGAACCCTTTTGTTACAGACAAGTTCAGCGTACCTGCTGTAACAACTCAACAAAAGTACGCGCCTAAAATAGTGAACGGGGAAGAGAAAGAATGGTATGAAGCGCTAGATGAGAAAGACCTTGAAAATGACAGGCGCGCTTTCACTAAGGAGGAGCGAGATATCATTATCAAAGCTTTTTATGAAGGGTCATCATCTAAAGCTTTTTACGCACCTTTGATTGAGTTTTACTTTTTAACAGGTTGTCGTACATCTGAGGCACTACCTCTTACTTGGAAGGATATCGACTTTGAGCGAAACCTAATTCGCTTTAACAAGTCGCTAGGTTCCTGTACCAAAAAAGTTAAAGAAACCAAAACAGGGGAAGCAAGATTGTTTTACTTTAGTGAAAATTCTCGACTGAAAGAGATGTTAGTAAAGTTGAAAAGTGAAACTTCAAGCAATTTAGTTTTTCCTAGTAAAAGCGGTAAGTATCATAGTCAAGCGAGCATCGGCAAAATATGGCTAGGTTACATCCTAGCTAAGACTTTAGTCGATGGAACAGAGTGTACCTACTACTACCCTGGTGTTGTTACTCAATTAGTTGAGTCAGGAAAAGTAGGCTGTTACCTTAGTCCTTATCACACCCGTCACACTTACATCACCCTTACGGCTAATGCCAACAAACACGACAACAACGCACTACTTTATATAGCAACAGCTTGCGGTAACAGTGTTGACGTGATACTCAGGCATTATCTGGGTGCTGCCGAGAATACTCAGATAGCAGAAGTCTAACCCCCACCGACCGCGCCCTAAAAAGGGCGGTTTTTTATTGGCTTACTATTGGGTCGGTAGGACGATCGCTACATTCACACTATCTGCACGATGTGAATAGAGATGTTGGTTCTCTCCTAGTCTTTGCCTGTATTTTCAACTGTAGCCGCCTAACGTAGGCGGCTTGACTTAAAAATGCAGGTAAATAACCTAAGTAGTATTTGTTCGTTTTTGTATAAGAGAAAATATACCTAAACCCTACGGGTTTCGCGAAGTAAATATACGAAAGTATAATGTTGTAATTGCCTAATAAATAAGTGTTTTAGTGTGTATTTTCTGGCGTAGCCGCCTACAGTAGCCGGCTTGACTTAAAAATAGACTAGAGAGAGCAAGTGTAAACCTAAAGTATTTCGATGTCAAAGTAAAAATACTCAAATAAAAAAACCTAGGCAACTAAACCTAGGTCTTCTATTACTTACAGGACTTGCTAGCGTAAATTACTCGCGTAAACAAACGTCGGATATTCTGTCAGCCCAAGTGTGCTTTTTTATGTAAAAATTACCTCGCGGTGGTGGAAACTCCCCATCATAAGCAAACAGGCTCGACCAAGTTTCGAGGCAGTCTTGCTGTCCAAAATGTTGGATATAGGGATACAAATTGAGTTCTTTTGCTTTTACCAAGCACTCAACTAATTCTCGATCGCTTATCCGATCGCAGTGAATCGCGCGGTAACGATAGCAGGTTTTCTCCCAGTCAGCATATGTGGTTTCACTCAACTCTTCACTCACCGCATAATTCCACAGTGCATCAACGGTTGCCACTACGGTAGGAGTAGCAGGTAGGAGCAGGCACATTTTTAAAACCGCTTGCGGTGGTAGCAAAATGAGTTCGTTCGCAGTCAATGGCGTACCTAGTTGCTTGCAAGCATCATCTATTGCCTTGTCGCGCAATACCAGCAACCCGCTCTCGAATAATTCCTTTAGGTAGCTGGGGACTCCATTAATTACAGTTTTGATTTTTTTTGCTTTTAAGCCGTAATAACCCGCCACATCATTTACCGACATTACGGATAGCTCGAAATATTTGCCCCACAGGTGTCTGGGTATTGGTTCGCGGGACTCTTCGATTTGACGGGCTACCGTTGCGTCGTAAAGTATCTCAAGTGCCTTATCGTCGGTGATGCCGTCAAATGTATGGATACGCGCCCACTGTGAAGTAAAAAGCGATACGCGCGTTAAGAATTGTGGCTGTACGTTGCCGCAGGCGTTCTGACAGTCATAATAAATTTGCCCTCAAGCGTTGTAATAGAACGTTTGGGGAAGTCGCAGTTAGCTCGGTGTGAGAAACCTTGCTGGCTGCGCGGAAATCTTCCTCATCACTAGACGATCGCAGCCGAAGTCGGTCGGTGTCAACCCGCAAATTTAGTCATATTTGGTCTATTTCCCACTCTAGCCGCCCAACTTAGGCGGCTACGCTTCAAAATGCTCTCAAATACTCTGTTTTACTATGAACCGAAGTAAAGTCCCCTTTTAAGGGGCCATAGCTTCCTAATTTCCCCTTACTGGGGCCTTACCCCTTCAATATTGCCTCTACTTGCCTCACAGTGACTTTTTTAGTCATAGGGAATAGATTTTTGATGGCTATAGCCTTGTCAGTGATGCCAGCCTTCAGTGCTTCATTCTCTTCCAGTGATTCAGCTAGCTGCTGTTTCAGCTGTTCTATCTCAGCTTTCAATGTATTTGTGTCACGCGCTTCAAGCGATACTGTATCAATCTGACTATCAACTAAACCATTACTTTGTTCCGCTGTGTCAGGCGGTTCAATACCTTTATCGAGTTGACGGGCAAATTCGAGAGTTGCATCAGCTAAAACGATCGGCACTCGGATAGTCCGGGTAGCACCCGAGTGCCAAGGTGAGGAAAACTGAGTTTTCTTAATTGAGTCGATGTGTCCAATTGGGTTAGGCATAGTAATAACTAAGTAAGGTTTATCGCCTGTGTCAGGCGTTTCGACTCCTATAACAGTAGCAGTTTAAGACTTTCAACCCCGTGACACAGGGATTTACTACTTTCAGTTACTCCCAAAACCCTTCAAAACGTTGGGGTGAGAGCTAGGTATAGCGGACGGTATGGTACAGGTAAAGTTAGGCTAGAAAGTATCTAGATTTTGTCAATCGAAAAAGTAAGCTAACTCAACGTCTGAAATGACGCAAATACGTTAGTTCGGCTAGAAAATGTCTAGAAAATAAGGTTGTAACGGCTAAAAGTATTGGTTATTCATGCAATGCTAGAAATTAAAGACATTCACACCTACTACGGAAATATCCACGCTCTCAAAGGAATATCGCTAACAGTGTCGCAGGGAGAAGTTGTGACATTAATCGGCAGTAATGGGGCGGGGAAAACTACAACTCTCCGCACGATTCAAGGGCTGCTGCGCCCGCGCAGCGGCACTATATTATTTGAGGGTAAGCCTTTGGAATCGCTGTCTACAGAGGCGATCGTCCGTTTGGGTATTTCTCAAAGCCCGGAAGGGCGGCTGATTTTTGGGCGCATGACGGTGCAAGAAAACCTGGAAATGGGTGCTTATCTCCGCAATGATACTCTGGGTATCAAGTCGGATATGGAAAAAGCTTTAAATTTATTTCCCCGTTTGCGAGAAAGAATTAGTCAAAAAGGGGGCACTCTTAGCGGCGGTGAACAGCAAATGCTGGCGATCGCCCGCGCTTTGATGTCGCGCCCCCGTTTGTTATTATTGGATGAGCCGAGTATGGGATTGGCGCCGATGTTAGTCAGTCAAATTTTTGCGATCGTCCGCGATATTAATGCGGGCGGAACTACTATTTTACTGGTGGAACAAAACGCCCGCATGGCTTTAAGTGTAGCCCACCGTGGCTATGTCATCCAAACTGGTGAGGTTGTAGTCGCTGGTAGTGCTAGCGATTTGCAGTCTAATGAAACTGTTCGGAAAGCGTATTTAGGTGAAAGTTAAATAGCTATTTTGGAATTGGGTAAAGAGTCATTAGTCAGTTGTCATTAGTCATTAGTTAGGAATAATGGGTAATTGGTAATTGGTAATTGGTAATTTTCAATTACTAATTGAGCGCGATTCATTAAACATCCTGGTTAAGGACTAATCACCAATGACTAATGACTAATGACTAATGACCAATGACCAATGACTAATTCCCCATTTGCGATCGCAACTTCCCCGTTTTCAATTCGGTCTCAAACGCCATCCGTACCTTTTCCCACTCCGTTTCGGCTTCCAACAGCCGATCGCGCGCCGTCCTCGCATCAAAAACCTGTTCTCCTCCAGACTCAACCGCCAAGCGGCCCATATACTCCAACTCCTTGCAAACTTCCGAAAAAGACACCGCTCCTAAATTAGCGCTGCTCGACTTCAGCGTGTGAGAAGCCAGCTTCAAACTATCAGCATCGCCGAGAAAAATAGCCTCTTTAATTGTTTCTAAATGCTGCGGTGCGTCTAACAAATATATCTGAATCAACTCCCCCAAAAAATCCGGGTCTTCCTCATCGTCTAACTCGCGGAGACTTTGCAAAACATGAAAATCGATCGGCGAATTTGCTCCCGGTTGAACGATCGAAGATGCCGCAGCATCACTGTCAACTTTATCAGAAATATCTTGATTGTTTTGCTCAGTAACCGCATCCAATTCATCCCGAATCAGAGGTGAGCACTTGCTCAAGGCGATCGCCAACTCTTCCCGGCGCACCGGCTTAGTAATATAATCGTCCATACCTGCTTCCAGACACTTTTCGCGATCGCCCTGCATCGCATTAGCAGTCATCGCAATAATTCTCGGCTTCTTGTTAGCAGGCCATTCCTGACAAATGCGGCGCGTCGCTTCCAACCCATCCATGTTCGGCATCTGCACATCCATCAGCACAACATCGTAAGATTGCCGCTTCAGCGCCTCCAAAACCTCCAACCCATTAGCCGCAATATCAGCCCGATATCCTATCCTGTCGAGTAAATGCGTAGCGACTTTTTGATTCACCACATTGTCCTCAGCCAGCAAAATCCGAATCTGACTAGAATTAGCTGCATCCTGTCCGCCAGAATTCGCCGCAGCCTGCCTCAAAACAGCAGGCGTCCGCTGCACGCGGTGCTGTTCTTGAGAATTTTCAAAATACTTCAATCCCGAAGTCAAAGTCACCACATTTGAGACTTCTCCCCTGCCGCTTCTGCCAGTAACATATCCAAAAACTTGCAGCAACACATTATAAAACTGCGACTGTTTTAAAGGCTTAGTTAAAAAAGCAGAAAAATGTACTTCTGTAGTTTCAAGTTTTTTCCAAACTTCCGCCTTACTTAAATAAGTAAACAGCACCAAAGGTAGTGCTATTTTGCGAGTGTTTTTAACGATGACATTCGGATTTAGACCGTCGTCGCCCGACAAATTGCTCAGCTCAAATTTCCGAATCTCCACAGCCAAAGCCACACCGTCCATATCTGGTAGATTCATCGCCAAAATAGCTAAATCGAGCGGCGAGTTTCCTTTAATGATTTCCAAAGCCTCAGCACCCGAAGTTACAGCCACGGGTATCATTCCCCAAGACTCTGCCTGCCGGATCAAAACTTGCCGGTTAATGGCATGATGCTCAACAATTAACAAGCGCTTACCAGCGGCAAATTCGGGTCTTTTTTCCTCAGCCCGGATGTCATTCGCTTCAGCAGTCACCGTGAAATAAAAAATCGAACCCGAACCCGATATCAAGGGCGGAGTAAATTCTTCTGGCGACCTTCCAGCGATACTTTGTCCGGCAGAAACTCCCGGTTGAGACTTAGAACTTCCCGGAGTAACCTGGCTGACAACCCACATTGTACCGCCCATCATATCGCTCAAACGCTGGCTGATAGCCAGTCCCAAACCCGTCCCGCCGTAATGTCGTGTTGTCGAAGCATCCACCTGCGAAAAAGCTTTAAACAGGCGATCCATCCGGTCTGGCGGAATGCCAATTCCCGTATCTTGGACAGCAAATTGAATCTCGTATTGTCTGCTACGTGCCACCTCTCCCTGGTTAATTGCTAGCGGTTGTGGCTCTAGAATATTAATTTTTTCCGGCGAAGTTTTAGCAGCTACCTGTTCAATTTGCCTAGCCGTACAGCACACCACAATTTCTCCAGATTCTGTAAACTTAACTGCATTGCCCAGCAGATTTACCAAAATTTGGCGCAGCCTCGTGACATCTCCTAAAATGTTTTTCGGAACAGAATCATCAATAAAATAAGCCAGCTCTAAACCTTTTTCTGAGGCTCTTGGAGCCAGTAATTCCAGAGATTCTTCTATACAGTTTTGCAGCTCGAAGGGGCTGCGTTCCAAATCCAATTTTCCAGATTCAATCTTGGAAAAGTCCAGAATATCGTTAATAATAGTCAGCAAAGCATCGCCGCTGGTACGAATTGTCTCCACAAAATCCCGCTGTTCAGGAGTTAGTTCCATATCCAGCAGCAAGCCCGTCATCCCGATGACCGCATTCATCGGAGTGCGGATTTCGTGACTCATAGTCGCTAAAAATTCGCTCTTAGCTCTATTAGCAACTTCCGCCGCTTGTCGTGCTTGATCCAAAGCTTCATTTTGCTCGGCTAACTGTCGCTGTCGCTCAACTTCCTTTTCTAAAAGTTGTGCTTGAGCTAACGTAATTCCGACTTGAGCGGCCACATCTTCTAACAGTTCAATTTCGTCTGGAGTCCACTGGCGAGTTGCATCGCACTGGTGCAAAGTAATAATTCCATTCGGTTTTCCTTGATAGGAAGTGCGAACAGCCAACATAGATTTTAATCCGATGCGGCGGCACATCGGCCCCGAAGATTCGAGCAAAGGATCGGCAAACACATCGGGAGATGCCAGGGCTATATCCTCAGCGAGGAGTTTTTCTGTGTAGGGGTTATAAGTGACAGAAAGTTCTAAATCTAAAGCCGATTCGTGACCGGGTTCTAAGTATTCTGCGACGCAAGGAAGGTGGGGATAAGGTTCGGAAAGATAGGTGTGAATTGTACAGCGATTGACACCAAATACGCGGCCGATTTGGGTGGCGGTAGTTTGAAAAATTTCTTGAGTGTCTAAGGTCGATCGCACTTTTTGAGTAATTTGTTTGAGTAGTAAAACGCGCTGGTACTGACGTTGCAAAGTTCGCTCTCGCTCTTCGCGGGCAATTTCTGCGCCGATGTAATTGCCCATCAACTTTAAAATTTCAAAATTCAGCGGTTTAAAAGGAGATTTAGTGGTGCGAGAAGTAAAGCTCAAAGTGCCAAAAATTCGCCCTTGGACCATTACCCTCGTCCCCACAAAAGCCTCCAACTTGCGGACGCTGTAAGCGGGGTGGTTGCGCCACTGAGTAGTGCCGGCTGATTCGACAGAAATAGGTTCGCTCGATCGCAAAACCTCTCGCTCAAAGGTTCTGCTCAAAGCAAAACCGTCTCCTTTAGCAAATCCGAAGGGAAAATCTTCCGGTACATAAGCCGCAATCACTTCGTAGCGATCGCCCAAAACCCTGCCCAACAGCCCGATATCCATCCCAAACTGACTGCAACCCATTGCCAGCAACCGGATTGTTCGATCGTCAAAAGAGCCTTCCGAGCTCACCATTACCTCGTAGAGCGATCGAATTGCCCGCTCGCTTTCCCGCAGTTCCTCAACTCCATCGAGGCGGTTGCAGACATCGTGCAAAGTCCCGAAAATTCCCGCTATTTCGCCTTGGGAATTCCGCCGGACTTGGGCAAATAGTTCCACGGAAACAAAGCCGGAATTACTGTGAATTCCCAAGGAGTTTTTCCCCGAAACCGACTTGGACTTAAATCGCAGTTCTCGCCGTTCAAATTCCGACTTCCCCGACAGCAAAGACTCCAATAAATTTGCACATTGCTCGCGCTCATCTGGATGCACCCACTCTAAAAAATTAGTTTCCAAACTTTCCGCAACCTCAAAATTCGTAATTTCCGTCCAAGCACGGTTGAGAAATTTCCAAATCCCCGCCGCATCTATGTGGAAAATTACTGTTGCTTTTAAAGAGTCAAATAGATGGAATTGTTCTCGATCATGCTCGCGGTTTTTGAGTGCAAAATGCTTGTTTGGAGTAATATCTGTATGAGTTCCTACTACCCGCAGCGGTTTGCCGGTAGCGCTGCGTAAAACTTGACCTCGGTTCAGCACCCAGACAGTGCTGCCGTCTTTACAGTACATCCGATATTCTGCTGCAAAATCCGGTGTCTTTTGGGCGAAGTGTTCTTCTAAAGCTGCCTTTACCGAGTCAATATCATCTCGGTGGATGCGACTCCACCATTCCGATCGGCGATTCGAGATTTCCCCTTCTTGGTAGCCCAGCATTTCTTGCCACCGCGCCGAATAAAAAAACTCATCTGTTTCGAGATTCCAGTCCCAAATCCCCTGATTGTTGACTGCAGGGGGGAGATTTGGCCGCTCTACGAAACTGTGGTGAGAAATTTCAGCCACCTCGTGGCTATTTGCTGCTGTCCGCTGTATTTCTGCTGAGAGTTTTTTGTATTGAGCGTTGCTAGATTCTAGCTGGCGCTGCAAAGCGATTAAGCCAGAATGCAGAGATTTTGAATCCAGCGCTTGTAAAAGGATAGTTTTAGGATTGATAATCCCGATCGGGTGATTTGTTTCGTTGATGACTAATAAAGGCAACTGGCAGTAGTGTTTTTGCAGCAGCGCGACGGCTGCTTCGAGGGTAGAGTGCGATCGCACCAGCGGCGGCGAACTGCTGCAAATTGCTCCCGCTTTAATTTTGTTAGAGTCTCTTCCCAGCGCCTGCAACTGCACAATATCCCGCGAACTTACCACCCCAACCAGTTTGTGAATGTTGGGATTTGTAAATTTGGAATTGTGAGCCGCACCAGTCGAGTTTTGTTCCGGGGTTTCAGTGATTAATACATAACTAACATTGTGTCTAAACATCAGTTGCGCCAAATAGCGAACCGAAGAATTAGAAGGAGCATGAATTATTCGCGAACCTGCTATTTGAGGGATTTGATAAAGTTTAATTAAACTTGCGGGTAGCTCTAATTTCTGATGCAGAATTGGCAGCGGCGGAGGGAACGCGAAAGTCGCAGGTGGCGAAGCGCTGCTAATTGCTTTTGGTGTCGATTCCCCAATTCCTTGCAACATTTGCACCAAGCTTTGAGAGCTAATTAAACCGACAAGTTCTTCAGTGTCGCTGACGACGGGCAAATGGCTGATCTGATTTTTCTCCAGCAGATTTGCTAACGCAAAAAAGTCGGGAATTTCCGATTCTCGGGCTACAGTTACGGTTCGGATCATGATTTGCTCGATCGCAAATCCCCTCAAAGCAGCGCCGATCGAATTTAGCTGTACGATATCTCGCGCTGTAAAAATCCCCAACACTGTCTGGCTGCTCGGATAGGGAGCCTTTGAGCCGTTGAAACGCAGCCCGTTGCCTCCTGCGTGTACCGCAGGCGGTATGCCGTTGTAGAAACCCGACTGTTCCCGCGATTGTGGGGAAGTCCCGTTGGTGGGATTTCCGAATAGAGAATTCCCGCGTGGTTCTACCACGAGGACGTAACTGGCTCCTGTGCTGCTCATCAGCTCGATCGCCTTTTCTACGGGCGTCTCAGGGCTGACAGTGAGGGGATTGCGGTTGATGACCTGACTGAGGGAGGGAATAAACATCAGGGGACATAAGAGGATATTTGTTGGAAAAATCCGAAAAGCGGGCAGCAAGTTGATTGAGAGGCTTTGCCGTTCCGTAATACCTACACAAACCTACTCAAGTCTAAGCAAAGCTCGACCAAAGTAGGATCGCTGCTTACTTCCTGCTTCACAGTAGCCCCGGTCTGACGACGGGAGGGTTTGTCTACTCCACAAGCTGAGACGGTGGAACTCACCGCCAAATCCGAACACTCTGGAATATATATTCCTTCAAACCAACGTTCAAGATTTCGAGCCGCGTTTAAATCCCTGTCTCCGGTGTAACCGCATTCTGGGCACTGATAAACGCGGTTCTTTAAAGGCATTTTGTGCCGATGGTTGCCACAATTTGAGCAAATCTGGGAGCTTGGGAACATCCTCTCGACTAGCACCAACTGGGATGAAAACTTCTCAGTTTTGTATTCCAGTTGCCGCTTAAACTCATACATCCCGCAATCAGCGATCGCGCCCGCTAATTTGTGATTCTTGAGGAACGCTTTAATATTCAAGTCTTCAATCTTTACTGTGCCGTGGTTCTTAGCCAAGTGAGTTGTTAACTTGTGGATTGCGTCTTTCCGAATATTGCTGATTCTCTGATGAAGTTTCGCGAGCTTCCCGACTGCCTTAGTCCGATTGGCAGAGCCTTTAACTTTTCGACCCAGAGAACGCTGTAACCGCTTCATTTTACCGCTCATACGGCGGTAAGCTTGCGGGTTAGCAAACGTCTTACCATCACTGGTGACGGCAAGCTCTTTAATGCCGATATCCACTCCCACAGAAGGGCGGTAGTCAGCGACATCTGGCTTTTGGACTTCCACCTTGATAGCGATAAACCATTCGTCGGCTTGACGGCTAATTACGCAGTTATGAACGGCTTCTACGGGCAAAGCTTCAGACAATCTTACCCAGCCAATTGAAGGCAGTCTAACCCGCTTGCTGTCGTTTCTAATCATCGGTTTGGCTTGAGTACCCGACTCCAAGTAAAACGAATCGCGATGCCCTTTTTTCTTAAATCTAGGCTGCTTTGATACTTTTTTAAAGCACCTGTCCCAAGCTTTTTTCAGTTCGGCTAAAGCCTGCTGAGGAACGTTTTTATTCGTTTCGTAGTACCACCGACACTCTGGCTTGACAATAGCCACAAGCTTTTTGTGCAAGTCTATCGCTGAGGGAACCTTGACCGAAGGATCGGTTTTTCGATCTTGTAAGGCTTTTAATACAATTTCGTTCCCCCAGTTGTAAGCATGGCGGGCTACCCCGCAAGCTTTCCGAAACTGGGTAGTTTGTTTTTTAGTCGGCTCTAGCCTGGTTTTGAAACTTAAAATCATTGATTCGACCTCTCAATGTTGTGCTGTGTGATTAACCCTAGCTTTTTCTGCTTTTTGAGGAAACTTGGCAGAAGAGAGACTCTATACAAAACGACAAAGGATGTATAGAGGTGTATACATATTAGCTTGCATTTGTCAACCCCTACTTCCTGCATCTTGGCATTTAAACTTAATTCCGTGCCCAATCCTGACAATTGACGGGTTCTGACTTTCAGAACCAATGTGATCGGTCCAGAGGGCGGACATGAAGGCTGGCCGGCAATTCCTCCCCTAGCCTAACTGCGGGTTTACGAGCAAGAATTTCTGCGATTGTCTAGACTGCACCCTACTTTCTGCCCCTCAACGGAACTCTCGCTCGCATTCTGTTTGAGGCAAGATACCTGCACGCTACCAATTTACCAGCGACAGGAGGGGAATCACAACAGGACGACTTAGGTATGGCAACTGTGCAAAGGGGTTCGAGGGTTCCATGGTTCCAGGGTTCCAGGGCCAAACAGGCAGAAAATAAATAATTCTGAGCATAACTAATTCTATCTTATCCCAATTATGGCCCAGAGGATTTGAGCTTCAATTCGGGCGATCGAACTTGATGAGAATAGCGCTGTTCCCCGCCAGTGCAAAACTCGCATTTCCGCCCTTGAGTCTTAAGCTACCAACAACCTCATCCATTCTTTTAGAACTGAACTCCCGCACCGTGCCATTACCAGTTTTTATCAGCTCGGAAATATCAGCATTAACAGTGTAAGATGTTGCTCGGTCATTGACAACCAGCAAGTAAACATTCTTGCTAGCATCAAGAGTTACAACTGCCCTTAAATCCGAACTGTTAGTGATAGGAAAAAAGGTAGCTTTCCCGCCCTGCAAAGCCCGAATTTCCATCCGCAAAGCATAGTAGCCTGCGCGCCGTTTTCCCCCATCCCCTAGCAACCCTTCCGCCAGTCCCAGCTTTCCCCAGTCGTACAAACAGAATATGTGACCGCCGTCAATACAATTATCCCCCGGTTGGGAACCTCGAATCAAATTCTTAATCAAATTTAAAGCTAAAGATAAATCGTCATAGCTAATTTCGTAAGTTCCCCATTCTCCTACCCAAAGCTGCGAGTTAGCGCGGACAGTACCGTTATCCAGCCGCGCACTTTGCGGGTGTAGTTAGAAATATCTGCATCGTAGTTGTGGACATTGACTGTATCGAAATAATTCGGTATTTCCTGCAAAGCACTAGCCGGCCAATTGCTGCCTCCTACGGTTTTCGGGCCGTGGATGCGGTAAGTGTGCGAAGGCAAATAAGTTTTATAAACAAATTCGATCGCATCTTTTGCCACCTTAACCAATTCAAAATAGTCAGCCCTAGTCCCGCCCCAACCCTGATCCCGATTGTCCGGTTCGTTGTGAATTTCACAATCATCAACGCGGTAATCATTGCGAACATTCAGCCAATAAACCGTAGCAAAAACCTGTTTCCACCACTCGTTCCAATCTTCTCCTGTGCGCGGCGGGTTCAGTTGCAGCGCCCAACTCGGCCGCCAGCTATTATCAACATTGCGAATGCTGACAACCGGGCGAATATTTGCTTGTTTGAGACTATTGAAAATAGTCCTGGCATTGCCTTGCCAAATTGTGTCACGTTCTCCCGACCACCAATAATTGCTACCCTTGGGCGGATCGGTCATAATTTTATCCCAATGCGCCCAATTAATGATATTTGGATTTGTCTTAATTTGGGAGATTTCCGGCCAGCCGTATTTACCATCGTCGTCTTCCGGTTCCCACCGGGACATCCCGCCGTAAATCCGGTAGGTATTAATTCCCAAATCTTGCAAATCTTTGAGGTCAAAGTTGATGTTGCCCTCGACTGCACCGATGTAGCGACTGCTGACACCCGCAGCAGTGCCGGAGAATTTAATTGTTTCGATGTTTTGAGCAAAAATTGTCGTTCCGCTGAACAACTCAAGGATGAGGGCGATTAAAAAGGCGATCGTAAAATTCCGAATAATTGTTTTTGAGAACACTGGGTTAATAACTCATGACAAACTGCCTAATACCTACTGACTAATTAACTTCAACCGACGCTGAAGTTCCCCAGCGGCCGTAGCAATTACGATCGCCAAAATCGGTTGCAGTGGCTCGCTGTGGCGAACTTCTGTAAAAGTGAGGGCATGGATCAAAGTAAAATAGCCACAGACTGCCAACAGTGGCAACTACTCCCGCCAGCGATGCCGCAAAACTATCATGCCCAAAGCAGCAAATACAGGAAAATTTCGCGACGCTAAAATGCCGACAATCTGTTGCGGCGAAAAGAATGGCCGCATTGCCTTCACATTAAACATAGCGTGATAAGGCCAGTCACTTATAGGGTTTCCCAACCAGAAAAAAACTGCCTTTTGCAAACAATACCAGAGATAGACAGCAGGCTCGCGGAGGATTGAAGCGATCGCCCGTTTGGTAAAATAGCGATCGCCCTCAATTGTAAAAGCATTGTGTCCCCCATTCCGATCCGGATTAAGTTCTTCCTCCCAAATCTGAACGATATGGCGTTTTGGCAGTTGTTCGTAGGCCAAATGATAAAACTCTGGACTTCCTTGCCACAGCAGCGCCGTAGAAACGCTGTAAATCAAAAAAGTCTTGTGAGTTCGATAATTGTGGTAAGTCCAAGGTGTAGTAATGATAATAATTGCGCCCAAATAAGCAACAAAACAAGAAATCTTGCGCTTTAAAGACCATTGACGCGGCATCAATAGTGGCACAATTAATGGAAACAACATCGCTGTCGGCCGACAAAGATTCGTAATTGCCAACAGCGCACCTGCTAATGAAAACTTTTGCCACTGCGGCTGTTCTAATGCCCGTAGCAAGCCCAGCACTGTTAAAAGTATTAAAGGCGTATATAAAACCTCTGTTTGCAGCAGCCTGACATGAAGAATTAGGGAGGGATGCAGCGCAATTAATCCAGCGGCGACTAAGGAACTTGGAGCGCCAGTAAAACGCCGTGCCAGGATAAAAGTTAGCGGTATGATTGTCGCCCCCAAAAAAGCTTGTACGTAGACTACAGATGCGGGAGAACGACCAAAAATTGCATAGCATCCAGCCACAAAAAAGGGATAAACTGGTGTCCGGCCTGGCCTCTCAAAAAAATGACCCTTCAGCAACTCGTATGCGAAACGCTCATAGCCCGGTTCGTCGCCTCTGAGACGGGCGAGGGTATCGGGGAGAGTTTGGTTGGTGCGCCACGCCAAATAAAGGCGGAATGCCAGTCCCAGCAGCGTCAGACCAATTAGGGCCAAGACAATTATGCAGTGATTTCTTTGCTGCTGCGTTGCGGAGATGTCTGGTGTCATAAAAACTGACTGCTAAGATTTGATTGGCTCGCTGCGAATTTTCTTAGGTTGGCAATGTCAAAAATTATATCGTTTCAGCTTCCATCTTTTTCGAGCATAGATGTTTTTTCTCAGGGATTATATAATGTGAGAGTATGCAGGCGGACGATCGCACCAATACGCTATGAGGGCAGTGTGCACTCACAAACTACGAGATTTCAAGCGTTTGAGGGAGTTATAGACCAGGCTTGGCAGTCACGCCAGACAGGGCGGGTCATCACGCTCGAATTTGCCGCATAACCGCAGCGTGAACCATCCCTAAATTTGGCGCTGCGGTTATGCGGCGATGTTTTTTTAGCACCGATTATATCTAGTGTCAGAGAATTCCAGGGGATGATCGCATCTTGTTCGCGGGTAACAAGAAAACATGGACGCCCAAGCTGCTGATCAAGCGAGTTTGGGTTTTATCTGGGCTGAAAATTTGTTTAAGTCGCGTTAGGAAAAAACGCTTTTATTAATTAATTAGACGATCGCCATTTAATAAAAACATTAAGCCCTCAGCAATTGCCGAGGGTTTATTTCCAAAATAATACAAATTTTCCAACAAAAAATATCTCGGTCTAAAGGTAGATGATATTTGTGACTAACCCAGGTTATGTTTAAGGTAATTATATACTTGTTTGATAGCCACAAAACAGGCGGATCACAAACGCAATAATTAGAGCCAAAGCGCCACTCGTGAAGCAACCTAAAACCTCGATTGATTTATCTAGAGTAAGTTTTAAAGGAGCATAAGAATGTTAGATATTGATGAAATGAGTTCAAAAGAAATACAAGAACTTTTACAGCAAGTAGGACACGGACACCTCGGCTGTGTATTTGAAGGGCATCCCTACGTTGTGCCAATGCACTATTATCTCCAAGATTCGGACATATACATTTTCACAACTGTCGGGATGAAAACGAAGTATATAGACAGCAATCCAGAAGTCTGCTTGCAAGTGGAAGAAGTCGGGGATTTCCAACACTGGCGCAGCGTTGTCGTCAACGGGCGAGCAGAACGCCTCACGGAACAGTCAGACATCGATCGCGTGATGCAATTGGTCAAAGAACACAACCCCACACTTTCACCCGCCATCAATCGCACTTGGATTGACTCTTGGGGACGTGCGGAGGTAATTGCAATCTACCGCATTCACCCCAGCGAAATGAGCGGGCGCACTACGGAGGGCATCAGCAGTCGGTGAATGTCTCTGCTGCCATGGGAATAATAATTTTCCGAGTAGATCGCGATCGTCCTACTCGCAGGCTCAGTAGCATTCCGATCAAACTGGATATGAGATTAAATGAACTTACTTCCCAAAAAATCTCTCATGTAGCGATTCACTAACTGCGGCTGTTCCTGGTTCACCCAGTGGCTGCAATTGGGAATGTACTGAATCTGAAAATCCCGCACGTAATCTTCAGTTCCATAGGTTAACTCTTTGCCGAGGGCAGCATCATTTTCTCCCCAAATCATCAGCGTCGGAACTTCCAGAACCCTCCAATTCTGGCGATCGAGAAATCCGCCAGCAATATTGCGGTAATAATTGATAGTAGCAGTCAGAGCGCCGCGTTTGGCAGCCGCATCTTTGTAAGCTTCGATATCTGAGGGGGTAAAGGTGCTTTTGTCAACTGCCATACCTTCCAAAGCAGCAGAAATTGCCTGATAGTCGCCTAACTGAATTAACAACTCCGGCAAAACAGGCAACTGAAACAACAAGATATACCAACTTTTCAACAATTGTTGGGGAGTGCGTAAACCTTCCGCAAACTTTGCCGGATGCGGTAGATTCATCACAATTAATTTATCCACCATTTCGGGATAAACATAAGCAAAATTCCAGGCGATCGCCCCTCCCCAGTCGTGACCGACTAAAACGCAACTTTCGTATCCCAAACCCTGAATAATTCCCTTGACATCTTGCACAAACTCTGCCATCACGTAGGCAGATTTATCCTTCGGTTTGTCGCTGTCGTTGTAACCTCTAAGATCCACAGCGACAACTTGATAATCTGACGCAAATTCCGGGATTTGATGGCGCCAAGAATACCAAAATTCGGGAAATCCGTGCAGCATCAGCATCAGCGGCCCGGAACCTTGAGTGACATAATGAAGCTTGATGTTATTTGTCGCAATAAATTCGTGTTTCCAAGGTTCTTTCAGCACAGGCATATTTGAGAGTTCCTCTAGCTAGAGATAGATTTTAGCAGTTAAATAAGTTGAGATTTCAGATTAAAGAATTGAAGACTTCAAAATGACCGATCGCCCTTCGCGATTTGGTGATTCCTGTGTGGAACAGGTGTCCGGCCAGTTTCCCGAAAGGATTGCGAGTTCAGTCAAAATATTAGTATAATGTTACTTCCGTTTCGAGAACTGTCAAGCCCAAAATAACTTATTTTCGAGCGGGCGAGAATCCAGAACCTCAAAGAGTTGACAATTTTTGAAGATGCAAGTTAAATAATTCATAGTTTGCGAGTACACTAGAAATTGAAGGAGTTCATACCATGTCTGGCGATCGCCTGCAAAACATTGTTAACCGCTTGACAGATAGTCTAAAGCGCGACGTATTAGTTGAAAAATGCCTGTACGACATTCGAGAAGTTTTGCAGAGCGATCGCGCGGTGCTCTATTATTTTTACAGAAAGTGGCAGGGTCAAGTGACTTGCGAGACGTTAAGTGCGATCGAACTCTCAATCTTGGGTTCAACGGGGCCAGACGAGTGTTTTAACGGCGAATACGCTGCTTTGTACGAAGCGGGCAGAGTTAAAGCAATTGCAGATATTGAAGTAGAAGAAATTCACCAATGCCACCGAGATTTTCTGCGTAGCCTGAAAGTTCGTGCCAATTTAGTTGTGCCAATTTTAACAAACAAAGGACTGTGGGGGCTGTTAATTGCTCATCAGTGCAGCGGGCCCCGCACTTGGTCGCTGTCCGATATTGAATTTATGCAGAAACAAGCGCAAAATATGGCAATGTCTCCCACAATTCAAGATAGTTAATATCGCATCTACTATTAGTACATAATATACCAGGATTTCACCCTCTAATTAGTGTAATTGATCGCCCCCTTGGAGTAGTATGACTCTCAGTGTTCAACCCTTCTTCGAGTTCGGGTGCATTCTCTAGGCGATCGAAAATGACCAACCAACCGGAATCTTGTCCCAATCTAGCCAAATATCTATCTAACTGTTCCCAACCTTTATCTCTAGGAATAGTTGGTGGCAAGGAGTTTTCGGATGCTGGGGGAGCGAAACCCAAGAATGATATCTTGAGAAAACACGCCACGTTGAATCAGTTCTCGATCGATGTAGATTTCGGTACTGTTGTGTTGAATCCAGATTTGATTTTCGATGATATCGAGCTGCATGGCACACCCATAGATGCGATATTCGTCGCGCCATTCGTTGTGCATAACGAGATATCGATCGCGGGCGAAATCGAATATTAGCTGAGCATTTGCGTCATTTTTAGAAAAGTCTTCGAGAAAGTCACAAACAATTTTGCGGTATTCGTTTAGTCTATCCATTGGTCGATCGCCTCACGAGTTGGATTGTAAATAATTAGTCGAATTTCATAACGTTCGATGACAGTTTTTGCGGGTTCAAATCTGAGAAACATTTGGTAGGTATCGATGGGCACTGCCAGATACAGGACACGTTCTGGTTCGCTAGAGACTTCGATGGCAATGCGATAGTTGAGGAATTGACCGAGGGCGGTGTGGAATTCAGAAATGGTGGAGCCACCTGCGAAACTTTTGACTTCTACAGCTATTTTACGTCCTTCTTTTTCAGCGGCGATCGCTTCTTCGGCTGCAAGATCGATGTAGACATCAGCAACACCATAGCGTAACTGGTAGGGATCGTGGGTAATCTTCCAGCCATCTTTTTGTAGGGCGATTTTGACTGTATTGTGGAAGAGATCCTTTGCCATTTTTAGATTTTACCCAAGTATTTACACCCGACACTATGAACAACACGAGATGTTAATGCCATAACAAATTCACCAGTCTGGCTACCAATCTTTACAAACATTATAACCTAAATTCTTTCCAGCCTTTGATGAATCCAGTAATAAAGGCCCCAGCCGGATTATCGATAGCTTTTTCAAACGCTGCTAGACTACCTTCTGTAACACCATTTATAACTTTTTGTTTCATTGTTGGGTTACTTTCTAGGTGTTTAACCACTTCCATTGCCATCACCCTATCTCTTTCCGGTGTATCGCTAGGATAACTTGTTTCTAGCTGTTTGAGTAATGCTTGAATTTCGCTTGCTGCTTGTACTAAGCTTTGAGGCTCTCCTGCGGCGTAGTAATTTCCCTGAATGTACTTACCTTGAATATGTCTGTTGAAATTACCGCCACCTGTGTTAACAGTCCAATTTTCATTGTTACTCATCTTGATATCTCCTTAAATCCTTATTTCAATTAAACTTAAAACCCGATCAAATTAGTGAGCTACCTCCGCAAACTTCTATCTACCAATTACTAAATTTTGCTTTGTCTATCTTCCCTTTTGCTTGATCGATTGCCAAGTCTTTGTCATAAAAATCACCACTTTCATTACATAGAGGACCATTTATCTTGTAATACCACCTATCATCTTTGTCTGATTCCAAATAAATTATATGTTTTTTATAATTTATTTCTTCCCCATCATCTTCTAATCCTTCATAGCCTGTTGTTTGATTGAATGAAGCGTTTCTAATTAGAAGGCTCACAAATGTTTTATAAACTTCACTATCATCAGCATTTTCGTCAATATGAAACTTACCTTTAACGTAGGGCTTATTTCGAGCCTCTTTGGCTAACTCTTTAGCCATTTGATTTACTGCTTGCTGTGTACTATATCCTTGACTTTTCATCTCAGTCAGAATAGCTAGAAAATCATCAAGAATGGAAGTAATATCTTTGCTCATATCTACACTATTGTCCTGTATGTTTATATAATCACCTTGTATGTAATTGCCTTCAACTACTCGATTATAGTTGCCGCCACCTGTGTTGATGTCATGATTTGTAGTTGAATTATTTTTATCTTCTAAATCATAAACTATATGATTATCTCTAACACCTCTTTGTCGCTTTAAGTATAGATAAAGACAAATTGTAAGCAGTATTATACCTATAATAATACCAACCACATATTTGTTCTCAACTATTAATTGAAAAACTAATTGACAAACTTGAACAATTAATGATGCAGCTAAAATTAGGTAAATACTCTTTTCAGTAATAGACAGCCTGTCTTTAAAGTGATGAAAAAGTTTTACTGAATTTTTTTTTAGATAGCTCATACTACCGGAATAGTATTTGTAATTTTAGTAACCAAGCAATCATACTAGCTTCCCGTAGAAATGGATATAGTATAAATCATTGCTTATCTGTGATTAATATCACTGATGGCAATCACTAAGCGTGCTACACAACGTAAAAAAAAGGTCTTGCCATCACCATATCACCTTCCCCATGTTCAATCAATCAACAGTTCCCTCAGTTAGATACAATATCTCAGCAATTTCCTGATTATTTTTGCCTTCACCAACCAGTTTTAATACCTCCCACTCGCGCTTACTCAACTTAGAGCGATAACTTCAACTAAAGGCGTGGCACTCATTTACAGGAATCCCACGCCATAATTTACTATTAACTAACGGCTACAGCACTCCCTAAAGGATGCTGCTGCAAAACCGCTTGCAAATACTTCCCAGTATAAGACCTCTGATTTGCCGCCACATCCTCCGGCGTTCCCGCCACAATAATCTCGCCGCCCTTATCTCCTCCTTCCGGGCCCAAATCGATCGCCCAATCGCAGCACCGAATCACATCTAAATTGTGTTCGATTACCAAAATTGAATTACCCTTATCCACCAATCTTTGCAGCACATTTAACAAATGGTGAACATCATAAAACGACAAACCAGTCGTCGGTTCATCAATCAAATAAAGCGTTTTCCCAGTAGCGCGGCGCGACAGTTCCGTTGCCAATTTTACCCGCTGCGCTTCCCCCCCAGAAAGCGTCGGCGCCGGCTGTCCCAACTGAATGTAACCCAAACCAACATCAACCAAAGTTTGCAGTCTGGCGCCCGCCCTAGGAATATTTTTAAACATCTCCAAAGATTCCTCTACAGTCATGTTCAAAACATCAGAAATCGATTTGCCTTTGTACTTCACTTGCAGCGTTTCCCGGTTGTACCGTGCACCCTTGCAAACCTCACACTGCACGTAAACATCCGGCAGAAAATTCATCGAAATCACGTTCACCCCTTGGCCGCCGCAAGCTTCGCACCTTCCCCCTTTGACGTTAAAAGAAAACTGCCCTGCTTTGTAACCTCTGGCCTTCGCTTCAATGCTTTCGGAAAACAAATCCCGAATCACGTCAAAGACTCCCGTGTAAGTAGCGGGATTAGAACGCGGAGTGCGGCCGATGGGAGATTGATCGATGACAATTACCTTATCCACCACATCCTCTAGAGAGCGTTCGCCTTTAGTTTTGAGGGCGTCCATATCTGGCGGTAAAGGCACTTTTTTGGTGATATAATGTTGCAGCGACGGGTACAGCAATTCATTGATTAAAGTTGATTTTCCCGAACCGGAAACGCCCGTCACGCAGACGAGTTTTCCCAGGGGAATTTCTACATCGATATTTTTTAAATTGTTGCGCGTCGCATTTATGATGGAGAGAGCTTTGCCGTTGCCTTTTCTCCTTTCATTAGGCGTTTCAATTACTCGCTTTCCCGACAAATAAGCACCAGTCAAAGATCCCTCAGCGGCCAGCAAATTTTCTAAACTTCCTTCAGAGATAATTTTGCCGCCGTGCACGCCAGCACCGGGTCCGATATCCACAATATGGTCGGCTGCTCGCATGGTTTCTTCATCGTGTTCTACGACAATCAAAGTATTGCCTAAATCGCGCAATTTTGTTAAGGTTTGCAGCAGGCGAAAATTGTCTCTTTGGTGCAGTCCGATGCTCGGTTCGTCCAAAACGTAGAGAACACCCGTCAAACCAGAACCGATTTGAGTCGCCAGCCGAATTCGCTGGGCTTCTCCGCCAGAAAGCGTCATTGCTGCGCGGTCTAAAGTCAGGTAATCTAACCCGACATCGAGCAAAAATTGTAGCCTTGCTTTGATTTCTCTCAGGGCTAAATCGGATATTTGGAATTGCCGATCGCTCAATCCCAAATTATTTACTCGTTCGCGGCATTCGCGAATCGAAATACTGGTTAAATCCACAATTCCGTACTGTCCCAACCGCACCGAAAGCGCCTCGGGTTTCAAGCGTTTGCCGTGACAAACCTCGCAAGAGCGATCGACCCGATACTGTTCCAACTTCTGCTTGATCAGATCGGAACCAGTATCGTCGTACTGGCGCTGCAACATGGAAATTACGCCATTAAAATCTCTCCTCAAATCGGTGGTGCCGTCGCGCTTTTTACTTTCTGCGGTGCGCTTTTGCTCATTGCCGTACAAAATAACCCGCTGGTGTTCGGGCCTTAATCGATACCAAGGAGTGTCGATATCAAACCCACAAGTATCAGCAATACTGCAAAGCAAAGAGAGATAATAGGAATTGTCTTTGTCTGACCAAGGCGCGATCGCACAATAAAGAGGCGCTTTCGCGTCGGGAATTACCAACTCCGGCGCAAAAGTCCGCAAACTCCCCAAACCGTGGCAGTTTTGGCACGCGCCGTAGGGCGAATTAAACGAAAATAACCGGGGTGAAAGTTCCTCCATTACCGCGCCGTGTTCGGGACAAGCAAAGTTTTCGGAAAATACGATCGGCCCCTGTGGTTCGGAATTTTCATCAGTCGGTAACTCTTCAACGATCGCAATTCCCTCAGAATGGCGCAAACAAGTAGCCAGAGAATCAACTAAACGTTCTTCTAAACCGGGTTTTTTAATTAGCCTGTCAACAACTATCTCGATGTTGTGCGTATGATTTTTATCTAATTCGATATTTTCTGACAGTTCTAAAATTTCTCCGTTAACTTTGACTCGAATAAATCCTTCGGAAGCTAAACTAGACAGTAATTTGCGGTGAGTGCCTTTTTTTCCGCGCACCACGGGCGCCAGAAGGTGAAAGCGAGTGCCGTCGGGAAGGGCCATGACTCGATCGCACATTTCATCAATTGTCTGGGGCGCAATGCAGCGATCGCAAATCGGACAGTGCGGTTCGCCAGCTCTGCCGTAGAGCAATCTGAGATAATCGTAAATTTCTGTAACAGTGCCAACAGTCGATCGCGGATTGTGAGAAGTTGACTTTTGGTCGATCGAAATAGCCGGACTCAACCCCTCGATCGCGTCCACATCCGGTTTGTCCAACTGTCCCAAAAACTGGCGCGCGTAGGCGCTGAGAGACTCAACGTAGCGGCGCTGTCCCTCCGCAAAAATTGTATCGAAAGCCAGGGAAGACTTACCGGAACCGGAGACACCAGTAAACACGATCAGGCGATCGCGCGGCAGTTCCAGATCGATATTTTTCAGGTTGTGCTGTCTCGCACCGCGAACCCGAATCGTATTTTGGTTGTTAGAGTGAGAATTCGTCACATTATGCCCGTTGCGGGATGCACTTGGCTGGCTGTTTGAGGTTTCGGCGCGTTGGGACATGAGAGTAGTGCAAAACAGTGCTTAACCATCTTAGCGCTGCCGATCGAATTGCTGGCATCCAAACTCAAGAATATCAAAGAATCTTAAACAGTTGACAGTTGACAGTTGACAGTTGACAGTTGAGGGTTCGGTTTTAATGCCCGCTGCTGTTTGCACAGTAGATTGCATAATGTTTACTTCTCCTCAATTAAGATTAACCTTAAAGAATAGTAAAGATAGGTTTCCGTCGGCCCGTCGCGCAAAACATTCAAACTTTGAGGCTTCAAATCCACTTCAATTCCCAGCATAATTTGATCGTTCGGACTTTAGTCCTAATTAAATCCGAGGAGTTTAGTCCTCATTACAAATCGACATTTTTCGGGTAAAATCGAGTCTAATCCTTTAATTGCTGAGGTCTGGTGTGATGCCTATTCCCAAACTTAGTGAAACGATCATCAAGAATAAGAGTTCTGAGCGATCGCTCAACCGAGCCGAAGATTACTATTTAGGTGGAAATGTTACTAACGCAGTTCTCCGTGGCAATATGGTGCAAGCAACAGTATACGGTTCTCAATCTCAAGCCTACAGCGTTAGCCTGCCGTTCAATCCTGCGGGATTAACATCTGGAGTATTATGCACTTGTCCTTACGATGGCGATGGATGGTGCAAACACATTATCGCTACGCTGTTTTTGTGTCTGCGAGAACCCGAAAAAATTGAACAGGGCGAGAGGCTGGAAGACTTGCTTTCTCGCCTCAACGACGCCCAAATCTATGAGTTAGTAGAGCATTTAGTGGACAACGAACCGTCGCTGATAAGTGCGATCAAACTATACGTTAATTCTAACGCTGTGTCTGCTCCGACAAGCCAACTGACGAAAATACATCGCCAAAGTGCGATCGATCCTGCTCCTTTTCGGCGACAAGTACGAGACATTTTCCGACAAGCTGAGAATTATTCCGAGTATGAATATGGTTATGATGAAGAAGACCCGATTACAGAAGAAATTTTAGAATTGATTCAGCAAGCCCAGGAATTCAGCGAACAAGGAGATGGCAAAAACGCTTTAGTAATTTTAGAAGCCATTACCGCAGGCTGCGTTGATGATTGGGATGACGTAGAAGAATATGGTTTTGAAAGTTATGAAATCACCAATGCTTTAGATGAAGCTTGGACAACAGCCATTTTAACGGCCGAACTAACTGCTGAGGAAGAAATAGATTTCCAGGTGATGTTAGAAGGTTGGAACGATGAATGGGATTGTAATTTCAGCATGAGTTTGGAAGCTTTACGCCAAGGTTGGGACTACCCGCCACTCCAGCAGATATTGGAAGGAAACCTTGCTGGAACGGGAATCTGGGCTGATGATGCACCAGATTATGCTCGTGAATTAACCTTGACTCGCTTACAAATTCTCGATCGCCAGAACCGCGACAAAGAATACTTATACCTAGCCAAAGCAGAAGGCTGTATTCAACAATATCTGACTATGTTAGCTCGTTTGGGGAGAATAGAAGAAGCTGTGAAAGCTGCGGGAACCGAGATGACATCAGTCGAAGAGGCTTTTGCTCTAGTTCAAATTTTACAAGAAGACGGATATTCAGAAGAAGCTCTAAAAATTTGTCAAGCTGGGTTAAATTTACCCGGCAACTCTACCTACAAACTAGCAATTTGTATGAGTGAATTAGCCGATGAATTGGGCGAAAAAGAATCTGCATTTAATGCTAAAATGAAAGTTTTTGAAATTCAACCTTCCTTGAATGATTATCTTTCATTGCAGGAGTTGTCAGGAGATAATTGGTCAACATTGAAAGCAGATTTATTGGCAATTGTAAGAACCATTCAAAACTACAATTCTACCGAAGCAAAGGTTGATATTTTTCTGCATGAAAAAATGATTGAAGAGGCGATCGCCCTTGTAGAAACATCTTACAGTTCCGAACTGGTTCATCGAGTGATGATGGCAGCAATTCCCCATCGCCCAGATTGGGTAATCGTCAATGCTTGTCAGCGCGCTGAATCGATTCTAAAGGCAATGAAATCAGCCGAGTACGATAGTGCGATTAAGTGGCTAGAAAAAGCCCGTGCTGCCTATATACAAGCTGGGCGAAATGTTGAGTGGTCTGCTTATCGTGCTCAACTGATGGAAGTACACAGTCGGAAGCGGAAATTCATGGGCTTGTTCAAAAATTCATATTTAAATTGAGTCTTAATTTTACCGTAAATCGGAATAAGTGAAAGTAGCCCAATAAAAAGTATTTGTAGGGTGCGTCGCCATCGACAATCATTACATAAAGACCGACAATCTGACAGCGACGCACCTGACACGATTCTCATCTGTTAGGTGCATCGCTTGCTAGATAATCGATTGAATTTTGGGATTAAAAAATGGCGACGCACCCTACAAATAATCTGCGTTAATCTGTGTTGCATCTGCCTCGCATCTGCGGTTGACCTATCAATCTTATTTTGCCACAGCACTCGGCGCAACCATATTCCAATTTACCCGAGAAACACCGTACAAAATAAAATTATTCAAAAGTCCGTAAGCATCCCCGCAATTGTAATCTTTAGCATTAACACACTTTTTATCCGCCCTCTGATTCACCGCCACAAAAATATCAACTCCATCCGGCAACACACCCGCATACATCTTCAAATTAGCAAAATCATCAAGGATGTGACCTCCATCGTCCACAGGCGGCAATTTCCACTCTTTCGGATTATTCTTTCCCCCTAACTGAATAGCCCAAGCATGAGTACCATCAAGCGCTCCGTTGTGAGCAGTATATCGATTCCAAACATTATTTCGCTTTTCCCCGATGCGCGGGTTATTCTCATAACCACCAACCCAATATTGTGACATAAATTTGAGAAAAACTCCAGCTTCTGCAGCTAGCGAACCGGTGCCGGGACTCAAATCTGTGTTTCTGCGGGAAAAAAGAACCTGGCTTAAATTCCAAGACCAATTTATCCTCCCCGGCTTGGCATTTATCCAACTAGAAAAATCGCACAAGCTGCCATTCCAAATGCAGTGCGGTCGCTTCAAATCCCATCCCTTACCGTAGTAATTTTTTCCGTTCCAGTGGCGCTTTTCCGGTTCGCGACTGCTAAATTTTTCTACTTCTTGGGTCATAAAAATTCCCTTGTTAGCCGTAGTAGGAATTCCCAACTCTGTTTTGAAAAAAAGCTCCAAAGCAGAGCCTTGATGAGTTTCTGGTTTACCCGTTTTAGCAGCATATCTGCCGGAGGCTACCAACTGCTGCATAATAATCGTAGGAAATGCCGGACTGGTATTGGAATAATGATATTGACCGAGGGGATACTGAAGGCATCGCCCAGCCAAAACCAGCATAGTTTCTTCTAAATTAGGACTTGGCAAAAAATAGCCAGCATTGGGAGAAATACTGAGTTGGTTTTTAGCTGAACTGACAGATTTATTTCCCCATTCATTGATAAGTAGCTGTTCTTGCGATTGAAAATCTGCTGCTGTTTTCAAATTCCGAAGCACTGGCAAATTTGCAGTTACATCTTGACCGTATCTGGGGGCGCTGCGCTGAAGTCCAGATCGGTGCGATAGCAGGTGTCCGAGGGTGACGTTTTGCCATTGTTTGTCGGCAAATCCTGAGTTGAGATTGCTACAATTACGGTCTTTAATTGCTACGGGAAATTTGACTTTTCCCGAAAATACGGCGTGCAATTTTTCAGGGATAATCGCGACTGGATATTGCTTGTTCAAACCGGGAATTAGGGGCGGATAATGCTGGGGGTCGAACAATTTCATCCCTTCAATTTGGTCGTCAGTCAGTTCTAAGCCAGCCCGATCGCGCGCCGTCTGTTTCAGCGCCCAGCGCACCATTGCAAAGGTAACAGGCTTGCTGATGCTGCCCATACGCATGGGGGTATCTGCGGGTACGATCGCGCTTTGAGGAGCCTGCATATCGTCGCCGCAAGCCGGATTTGCGTTCAAGGTCGATCGGTCTTTCATGCGCCCCAAACCCCAAACACCCACGGGTTTACCTTTGACAGAAACACCGAGGACAGCCGCACCGACGCAGCGGTAGCGCATGAACTCTGTCAGGGATTGCAAAATCGGCTGTAGTTGCGCGTCGCCGCTACCGCTAACGGGGATGCTTTCTTGCGCTAAAGCTGTGTTGTTGTTAGACTCAAAAACCTTTCCCAAGCCTCCTAAGAGGATAGCTGCAATTAAGGTCAAACTTGTGTAAAAAAGTCGATTAAATTTTCGTTTGTTGCGCGCAATTTTCATGATAAAAAACTCCTGTTTAAAAATGTAGGGCGGTACTCAGTTGCCCGCCCTTTGGCAGCGACAAGTAAAACTATTGAGGGATGGGAGGCGCGGACAAGAATACTTGATTCTGGTTAGTATTAATTAAATTTGTCTCTAACACAACACCAATTAAATTGTCCTTGTAGAAGATTCCAGTATCTTGAACATTGTTGTTGCTCCAATCGCCAGCCTTGAGCGAATAGCCGTCTGCTAAATTGCCTTTGATTTGAATTTTATCAGTACCTAACGTAAAATCGGTAATCGTAGCATAGCCAGTGCCGAGATAGTAAACATTGTTAACATTGCCGAGTACAAATGTGTCCGCACCCGCGCCGCCGGCGAGAGAATCCGATTCACTTCCGCCGCCGATACCGTTACCAGCACCCGAAAAATTAGCACCGTCAAGGTAATCGTTACCTTCGCCGCCGATCAGATAATCTTTGCCGCTTCCTCCGAATAGATAATCGTTGTGAAGGCCGCCAGACAGTGTATCTTTGCCACCACCTCCATACAGGAAATCCTCGCCAGCTTCGCCGTATAATTTATCATTACCCGCGCCGCCATCTAGCTGATCGCCCCCGAAGCCACCGTAGAGGATGTCATCTCCACCGCGACCTGACAAGATATCATCGCCTTTATAGCCGTAAATTGTATCATTTGAAATCTGAATTTGACCTTGACCGTTGATTGTCCAATCATCTCCAACTAGGGATTTGTGGAGTTGACCGTTGCCGTTGACAGTATTGTTGTCATCGTAGTCAGTGCCTTTGATAAGTGAGGACATTTTTGTTGCTCCTTGTGGTTTGCCAATTAGTGCAAGGGTGAGAAAGACTCAACTAACTTGCTTGATGTATTTAGTTTCTCCTCTAATAAAGCAAGCGACAATGGGAAGAAAATCAGGTGTTTAAATAACTCAAAAATGGCTGGCAGCAATGATTTACAGTAAAAACTCAGATTAAATCAGTTAAAATAGGGAAAAGTCAGGGTAACTTCCCGATGGAGGAACAACTCCTCTCTTGCCATAGTCTGCATACTTACGTGTATATTTAATTACCCGTGTCTAGCCCATGAAATCAGAATTAGAATTCTCTTGGAGCAAAACCAAAGAATCTGCCGATCGCATTTTTGCCCAAAACACCGGCAAATATCTCAGCGACCTCGAAACGAAAGTCCTGCAAGGTTCTTGGGAAGGAAAAAGTTACGATGAAATCGCCAAAACCTACGGCTACAGTGCTGAATACCTCAATAAAGATGTCGGTAACAAATTGTGGCACAAGCTTTCTGAAGCTTTGGGAGAAAGAATTACTAAGAAAAATTTCAAAGAAGCGCTGAGGAGAGCTTATGAAGCAGAACCCAGTCAATCTTTGTCTGCAAATCCGCCCTCGCCAACATTACCGACGGCGGCAAATTTGCAATTCCCCGAAGGTTCAGTAGCCTTAGATTCACCTTTTTATATAGAGCGTTCCAGCATCGACTCTCTCTGCGAGGAAACGGTTGTCAAACCCGGTTCTCTGATTCGGATTAAGGCCCCGGAGATGATGGGCAAAACTTCACTGATGAACCGGATTTTAGCTCGCGCTGTCCGGGAAAATTATCATGCAGTTTATTTGGATTTGAGCGCCGCTGACCGAGGAATTTTAAGAAATCTTGATAAATTTTTGCGCTGGATGTGCTTGATGGTAAGCCGGCAGTTAAAGTTAGAAAATAAGTTAAACGAGTATTGGGATACGGATATTTTGGGCAGCAACGATAACTGTACGGTATACTTTGAAGAGTATTTGCTGGCAGAAATAGCAACTCCTCTAGTGTTGGGATTGGATGAAGTCGATCGCATATTTCCCTACACAGAAGTAGTTGAAGATTTTCTGGGGATGCTGCGAAGCTGGCACGAAAAAGCCAAAATTTCTGATATCTGGAAAAATTTACGGTTGGTAATGGCGCATTCTACTGAGGTTTATATTCCTTTGGATATGAATCAATCTCCGTTTAATGCGGGAGTGCCCGTGGAACTGCAGGAGTTTGACAGCCAGCAAATCCACGATTTGGCTGGGGTTCACGGCTTGGATTGGGGTGATGGACAGTTTCAAGAGTTGATAAGTGCGATCGGCGGACATCCTTATTTAGTAAGATTGGCAATGTATGAGGTTAGTTGTGGCAAAATTTCCTTAACTCAGCTATTAGAAAATGCAGCATCAGAATCGGGAATTTACAGCAGTCATTTGCGGAAGCATTTAGAAATACTGCAACACAATCCAGAATTAGCTTTGGCTTTGAAAAAAGTTGTTAATTCTGCCGAAGCAGTTGAATTGGATTCGATGCAAATTTATAAGTTGCACAGCATGGGAATTGTGCGGCGGCAAAACAATTATGTCATGCCGCGCTGCAATTTGTACCGCGAGTATTTTTGCCGTGTTTTAGGTTGAAAAATAGAATTAGGATTCGGCGGTTGAAACCGCTTCTACACATACAAAGTCCGCCTTCGCGGACTAAAGAATAAAGTTAAAGTAGGGTGCGTCGCTGCGACAATTTTAGCTATTTACAACTATCTCATAGCGACGCACCCTACCGCGATACTGTAGGGCGGGTTCACTCTTGAGCCTCAAAGCTTGCAGACAGGTTAAATAAACCCGCCCGACCCCACGAAAAATTCCCATCTCAGTTTAACCTGACTAGGACACAGAGAACGCAGAGGGAGACAAGAGAGAGATGAATAATTCAGTTGAAGAGCGGATTTGGTATGAGTTTTTCATTTTTATGCAAGAGGACTTAAGCTATGAGGCGGGGGTTTAAATCCCCGCCGGACTTCGCGAAAAAATGTGGAAAGTTGACACCAATAGCTGGTAATGCAAAACCTACAGATAGAATTAGACGAATGACAGGGTTAAATCCGCAGCCATGTTATCTGCAACTACAGCAATCATGTCACCTTTATAAAATATTTTCGTGTCTTTGAGTGACTGATTCCCATAACCGTAGTTGCCCGATGTAAATTCGTAATCTTGCTTTTTACCCAGCATTAAGATTGCATCCCCATCAGATTTTTTAAAGTCCCGAATAATCGCATAAGCAGTCTCACCTAAGCCATCTAAGTAAGGAAGTTTAGGGTCTGGGCCACCGTTCATAACTAGCGAGAATGTATCTGCTCCAGAACCACCAATTAAGGTGTCGATTTCATAAGAATCATATTGTCCTGGCCCGTTGGTGTGGCCGATGAGAATATCATCGCCACTATTGCCTTCCAACCAGTCGGAACCGCGGCCGCCACAAAGCTGATCTTTACCGCTACCGCCAAACAAGAAGTCGTCACCGTCTAGACCTTTGAGTGTATCTGCACCGCCACCGCCAAAGATTGCATCGCGAACCTGATTGTCATCACTGCCGATTAGATAGTCAGCTCCTGCTGTTCCCGTTATGTTGTCATTGGGTAAGCCACCGATTTTATCGAAGCTGCCGAACAAGCTGTTAGCAAAGTTACGGTCAGAGGCGATTATTTTACGTGTTTCTACTATTAAGTTATCATCGATGTCTGGCCGAGGAACGTCGCTAAAGTCTTCAATCAAACCGGAATTATTAGGCTTGGGTTCGTCATCGGGATTGGTTCGAGGAACGTCGGTCAAGTCTTCAATCAAACCGAATCTAGGGGTAAAAATGTTAGCATCGGCGATCGTTCTAAGTTCAGTCATGGTAGTAATTCCTATTTGTGATGATTTTCTGAGTTGGCGGAAGCGATAAGTGTTTGTATTTGTTTGCTGCACCTTTTGCTTCCTGTTATCAGTTTGTTCCTAAAACTCTTGAACGGCAATGGTGATAAAATCAGGTATTGTAGGAACTGATAAATAGCTTCAGGTTGTGAATTTATAGGGGAAAATCAGGTGCAGCCTGACAAAGCATCATCAAAATCAGGACTCAGGCATCAGACTTTCATAACCGGGTTTTTACCTAATCTGTCGGCTATAACCAAGGATTTTCGTAAAAAACCCGGTTTCTAACCCCCGGTTCGTAAGTCCTAAAAATCAGCAAAAATCAGGTTTTTTGATAAATCTCTACATAGTCAGGTTTGCGATCGTACAATCAAATCTAGATATGGGTGCAGGTAATGATGAAAGAATCTCCACTTGGTTATGAATATCAGATTGGCGGTAGTCTCCCAGCAGATGCGTCTAGTTACGTGACGCGCCAAGCAGACTTGGATTTTTACGAATGTTTGAAGGCTGGTGAGTTTTGTTATGTTTTAAATTCGCGCCAAATGGGTAAGTCTAGTTTGCGGGTGCGGGCTATGCAAAGATTGCAAGCTGAAGGTACTGTTTGCGCTTTTATCGATTTAACTGGGATTGGTAAGGAGGATGTAACTGCGGAAAAGTGGTATGCTGGTATTGTTAATTCTTTGGTCAGTAGCTGTCAGCTAGGCAATAAAGTTAATTGGCGGAGTTGGTGGCGCGATCGCCGGGATTTGTTTTCACCTCTGCAGCGGTTTAGTTTGTTTATTGAAGAAGTTGTTTTAGTTGAAATAAAACAAGATATTGTTATTTTTGTTGACGAGATCGATCGCGTTTTGAGCATGAATTTTTCTACGGATGAGTTTTTTGCTCTAATTCGCTGGTTTTACAATCAAAGAGTTGACAATTTTTTATACCGGCGTTTGACTTTTGCGCTGCTGGGGGTGGCGACACCGGCGGATTTGATTGCTGATAAAACTCAAACTCCTTTTAATATTGGTAAGGCGATAAATTTGGGCGGTTTTAAAATTGATGAAGTGCAGCCTTTGATTGATGGTTGGCGGGGACAAGTTGGTGATGCTGAAAGTGCGATCGCCCAAATCCTAGATTGGACTGGGGGACAACCTTTTTTGACCCAAAAGCTGTGCAAGTTGGTGCTTGAGGAATCTGCATTGGGAAATTCGCGATCGGTTGAAGAGGTGGTGCAGTTGCGGATTGTGGAGAATTGGGAGTCTCAGGATGAGCCCGAACATTTGAAAACTATTCGCGATCGCATTTTGAGAAATCAGCAAAAAGCAGGGCAGTTATTGGGGCTTTACCAGCAAATCTTGCAGCGGGAAATAGGCACTGATGGGAGTCGCGAACAAACCGAGTTGCGCCTCTCAGGTTTGGTGGTTCTGCATCAAGGCAAATTAAAAATTTACAACCGAATTTATGCCGAGATTTTCAATCTTGAATGGGTGGATAAACAGTTGGGCAAGCTGCGCCCTTATGCGGAAAATTTTAATGCTTGGAATGCTGCCAATTTTGAGGATAATTCGCGACTGCTGCGGGGAAATGCCCTACAAGAAGCTTTGGATTGGGCAAAAAATCAAAGTTTAAGTCCTCTGGACTACCGCTTTTTAGCGGCGGCTCAAAATTGGGAAAAGCGAGAAGTTCAACAGGCTTTAGTCGTCAAAGAAGAAGAAGGTCAGATATTAGCAGAGGCGAATGAAATTTTAGTTTTGGCTCAACAAAAAGCAAAACTAAAATTAACTCAAGCCCAGCGGAGAGCTACCCGGATTGTGGCTATCGGTTCTCTAGTTTTGGCAGTTTCTATGATCACAGCAATCTCAATCCAATTACAAGTAAAAAAAGCCCAACAGCAACTGGCAGAACAACAAGTAATCTTGCAAACTTCATTTTCTAAAGCAGCTTTGGTTTCCGATCCTTTTGAAGCGCTGCTGAAAGCGTTACAAGCAGCACAACAGATCAAAGGATTAGAAAAATTAGCCAGCAATGAGACACAGATACAAGTAACGAGGGGGCTACAACAGGCAATTTATCATGTTAGAGAACGCGATCGCGCGATCGGTCATCGTGGCGCTATCAAAAGTGTAACTTTCAGTCCCGATGGCAAAATTTTTGCTTCTGCTAGCGAGGATGGTACGGTAAAACTCTGGAATGCTAGACCAGCTACATTAATATCAACCCTGACAGGACATACTGGTAGAGTTACGAGTGTGAGTTTTCATCCTAATGGCAAGATTTTGGCTTCTGGAAGTGAAGATGGTACTGTCAAGTTGTGGGATGTAACGCGCAGCACTTTAATTAAAACTATTAAGGCTCATCATAGCTGGGTGAGAAGTGTCAGTTTTAGTCCTGACGGTCAAATTTTCGCTTCCTGTAGTTCCGCTGGTTTTATCAATTTGTGGAAAACAGCAGACGCTACATTATTAAAAACTCTGAAAGCACATACCCAGATCGTTACCCATATTAGTTTTAGTCCCGATGGTAAAACTCTCGCTTCTGCAAGTTTTGATACAACCGTGAAGCTTTGGAATGTTGGCGATGGATCTCTCATAAATACTCTGGAAGATCATAAAAGTAACACCAGAAGTGTCAGTTTCAGTCCCGATGGTAAAACCTTAGCTTCTACCGATCAAGACGGCATAGTGAAACTGTGGAATGTAATAGATGGAACTTTACTGCAAAACCTTCCCACCCATCGCAGGGCTGTCTGGAGTGCAATTTTTAGTCCAGATGGCAATACTCTAGCCACTATCAGTTCCGATAGTACAGTCAAATTGTGGAATTTAGAGGATATAAACGACAATACAATTGAACCGCAACTTCTTAAAGGACATCGTGGCAGAATTTTGAGTATTGGTTTTAGTCCAGATGGCAAAACTCTGGTTTCTGGAAGTTTTGATAGTGCAATTAAGCTCTGGAATTTAGAGGTGAGGGAACCGCAAACCATTAAAGGAAATAGCACTAATGTTCAAGCTGTAAGTTTTAGTCCCGACGGTAAGATGTTAGCTTCCGGTAGCGACGATTTTAAAATAAAGTTATGGAATAAGAAAAATGGTACTTTACTCCAAACTCTCAACGGTCATCAAGGTCTGGTGCTAAGTGTTAGTTTTAGTCCCGATGGTAATATATTAGCTTCCGGCAGTGTTGACAAAACAATTAAGTTGTGGAATGTCCAAGATGGTAGACTACTAAAAACTCTCAACGGTCATAGCGCTTGGGTGAGAAGCGTTCGCTTTAGTCCAGATGGAAAGACCTTTGTTTCTGGTAGTTCTGATAGTACGGTAAAACTTTGGAATGTAGCAGATATGAGGTTACTGCAAACCTTTAAAGAACCTCGCAGTATTGTAACCGATTTAAGTTTTAGTCCAGATGGAAAAGCTCTAGCTGTGGCTTGTTCTGACGGTGATATACAGCTATTAAATTTAAAAACAACGACTTTAATGCAGAGTTTTCCCGCCCATAGCGGTTGGGTAGCTACCATTAGCTTTAGCCCAAATGGTAAAATTTTTGCTTCTGGTGGTTCGGACAGTATAGTCAAACTATGGAATGCAGAAAATGGCCGATTATTGTTCACCCTAGAAGGACATTTATCTGATATAACTAATATCAGTTTTAGTCCAGATGGCAAGACTTTAGCTTCCTCTAGCGATGACGGTACAGTGAGGATATGGAATGTAGAAAATGGTCTGGAAATATCAATTTTAGAAGGACACCTTGGCCGCGTTACCAGCGTGATGTTTAGCCCAGATGGCAAAACACTGGCTTCTAGTGGGCTTGACAATACTATCAAGTTGTGGAACTTAGAATTTGATTTAGATCATTTTATCAGGCAAGGTTGCTTGTGGTTGGAAGATTACTTTGCTTCCCATCCTGAAGAGGCGAGAAAATTTAGCAAAATATGTAAATAAATAATTTATGGCTGAGCATTTATATCGCCAATCATCCTGACGAAAGGGCGATCGCCCAAATCTGCAATCCTTAAAAAAATTGAATAATATCGTGTCCGATATACCCGATCTAAGACGTTGATGTCACCAATGGCGGGGATGGGGCGAGTTGATGGGATTATTTGTGGGTTTCATAGCAATTCCGGTTGCACTCCTCATGATGTTAACTGTCAACTGTCAACAGTCAACTGTTAACAGTTAATTTACTATTTCGATGAAGAGAGAATTTGATATCATAGATAGTTGGTGAATCCGCCTCCTACAGGATTTTAGGATGTTTATTGCACACCAATAAACTTGTGAGTTTGCAAAGACAACCTATAACTCGGATGCTGTTTGAGCAACTCCAAAATAATCGGAATCGCCCGATCGCGCGATTCCCATTCCGGCTGCAAAAACACAGGCACATTCATATCCTCAACAAAATATTTTTTGTAAAAATCAACTTCTTCGCCCGTGCTAACCACCAACTTGATTTCATTGGCTTTCTTCCATAAATGCTCTTGTACCGGATATTTAGGATTGACGTGTTCTTTAGGAGAAAGAGTAATCCAAGCCAGCGGCGAAACATCTTGCCAATAAGCGCCAGAAGTTTCGATACTTACCTGTTTGTCAGCTTGTAACAATGCTGCAACTAACTCCGGTAAATTCTGGTGAATGAAAGGTTCGCCGCCAGTAATGACAACTCTCGGAGACTGCAATTGAGCTAGCAATTGTGCGATCGACTGCGGCACCGACGGCAAACCTTTGCCACCTTTGGAGTAGCCAGTATCGCACCAAGGACACCCCACGGGACAACCTGCCAATCTAATAAAATCAACTAAAGTACCTGTCCAATAACCTTCGCCTTGAACAGTGCACTGAAAAGTTTCGTGAATCGGTAATTTTATTTGTAAATTTGATGCCAGCATTTGTCACTTTAAATTAATAATATTTGTTGAGGATTTTGATTAATTGTAATTGATCGTCGGTAATTAATATAGTTCTAGATACAGGGGTAGGCAGAAACCGGGTTTTTCACGAAAATACTGTATCGCAGCTTTGAATACAGATAAAAACCCGGTTTCTTTGGTTTTAATGAAGTTCCCAGCAGCTAAAACTCTTTAATTGTGATGTTCCGGCTGCATCATAGTTGCCCAGCGGCGTTTCAGGGCTAAAGTTAGTCCGTCAGCAATGGGGACAACACTCAGAGTAACTCTCGGATCGTTACGCAATTTGTCGTTGAAATTACGAAGGGCGAGGGTACTTGTGTCTTGTACTTGAGGATCGGCAACTCGTCCCGACCACAGAACGTTGTCAATTACTATTAAACCGCCATTGCGTACAAGTTGGAGCGATCGCTCAAAATAAGCCTCATAATTTTCTTTATCTGCGTCTATAAATGCAAAATCAAAGGTTCCGGCTTGTCCCTCGGCTATTAGTTTGTCGAGAGTATTGATTGCCGGCCCCAATTGCAAGGAAATTTTGTTTGCGACACCCGCCGCTTCCCAATAGCGTCGCGCTATAGAAGTATATTCCTCGCTGATGTCGCAGGCAATAATTTGACCGTTAGGAGGCAGGGCTAAGGCTACGCACAGGGAGCTATAACCAGTAAAAACGCCAACTTCTAAGGTTTTTGTCGCTCCCATAAGCTGCACCAGCATCTCCATAAACTGACCTTGTTCGGGAGCTATTTGCATCATACCCATCGGATGCTTAGCAGTTTCTTCTCGCAGTGCAGCGAGAATATCTGGCTCCCGCAGGGAAATAGATAATAGATAATCGTAAAGTTTATTTTCTAGACCAATAGTTGAGTTCGCCATCGGTTTGTCCTTCCTGCTGACTTTTGATTTGAGATTGTATGCGTGCAGTTATTGGAAATCGGATACGGTAGAGTTAATTTTAGCTATTTTGCTGTGGCTGCAGCTTGCGGTATGACCCTCTCGGTGACAAGCTGGTAATTTATTTGCTTTCACGGGCGATCGACCTTTCAATCAGTTTATCTCAGCCACAGGCGATCGAGCTGCTCTGCAACAGAAAAGTGGAGAGAGGAGCGTTTTGACATTGCTGCGTTCTTCCCCAAGTGTAACCCTGGGAGTTATACCAGTTCAAAAAAGAATGCCACTGTAGATAAGCTGTAAACCCAGACACAATCAGTCATTACTAATTTCAAATCTTAAATTTTAAATGGTATGACTTGGGGGAAATCTGACTTTATCCGATCGCTAATCGCTAATGAATAATTATGTATAACTTAGGAAATTTTCACAGACAAACCGTTTTATTTAACTATTATTGCTCGGCGAAATACCGTGTATTTTTTTTTAAAACAAACCAGGTGTCGGGAAACTCTTGTGTCCGGGAAGATTACTAATCACTAATAAACTGGGTTGAACAATAGGACGCTTTCTCAACTGTCACAGCTTATTCTTCCACACCTCAAAAACCTACCCACAATCAAAATAACATTCCACGATTGAGATATAGCAAGTATTTCGCTGAAAAAGCCTGGTTGGTTGCAACCCTTCCCTCGCACTGTTACTCATAACTAATTAACCTGGATTAATAGGACGATTACTTAACTGTCACAGTTTCTGGCTCCATATCAAAACAACCTACTCACAATCAAAATAACATTTCACAAAGGCTCTCGCTATGTACAGTTTTGCAGGTTTCGGTGCCGGTACTGGCATATTTTTATTGTTGATTTTTGCCATTCTGCAATGGCTGCACGTCCCCGCCGGCAGTTTTATTGATTGGGTAATTGCTATTGCTATTTTTGAATGGCTGTTGCTGATAGTTACTGTTCCTTGGAATGTCCATTTTGAAGCTAAAGAAGTTTTAGCGCAAGCGGCTGAATCTACTAAAAAAAATATTGCTGTCGATCATGAACAAGTCAAATACGTTAATGTATTAGTTCGCCGATCGCTCTTTGTGGCGATCGCCCTGCATCTCGGAAGCGCGATCGTACTTTACGCCCTAGCCGCCACTGGAATTAGTGCTGTGGGCTATCTCAGTTCCGGTGCTGCACTGCTGTTAACTGTAATGCGTCCAGCTATCCGAGGTTATCAATATTTAGCCCAGCGGCTGAGAACTATCCGCAGCCAATTTTTGTACCCCCGCGAAGATATTGTCGAACTCCGCAGCCGCTTTGCAAGCTTAGAATCTACAGTTAAAGATTTATCCAATCAATTCAGTTTAAATAATCCGAATTCGTGGGTGGCTGTCCAAGAGCGGGAGCAACAGGCCACCAAAATAGAATTAACTAATTTATCCGCATCTCTACAATCTTTGCAAGCGAAAAATCAGGCAGAACACACTAAACTGGCAAGAGATGCAGAAAGTGCGATCGCCCAGCTTACCGACGACGGACAATTTCTCAACCACGTCCGCGAAATCATCCGCTTCTATAAAGAAGCATAAAGTCAGACGATTTTAGATTAAAGAATTGAATAATTGGGAATGACTGATGACTATCTGGCTTGAGAACTGGCCTACCGTAAAACTCCGCCTCTAAACTGCTATCATTAGTCATTAGTCCAATTCCCAATCCTCAACCTGCAATTGCCAATTCCCTATCTTTAGATAGATGCCAAATATTCGCAGATAGTAAAATTTTACCTAAAAACATACTTGTATCAGTCTTCAGGAAGACTCAATCAAGGTATTTTCCCTAACAGCAATTTTTCGCAAACTATAACCAAAGATAGTTTGTTAATGAGTTAGCTTAAGCTTAATATTAAAGGATAAGCGAAAGACCTTTTTGAAAAAATAACTCAGGAAACAATCATGACTAATCGCCAACCAACACCGCCCGAGAGTGAAATTAGCAAATCAACACCAACCGACGAACAAATAGAAGCTAAGATGGAAGCCCCCCACTACGACAGGGGCATTACTCCTGCTGAGACAGCAGCGCGGCAAGAGCGCGAAGGCTCTAACTTCATGCACGCAACCACCGAAGCAAAGCAGAAAGGCGCCAAAACAGACGACCAAACTGATGACGAAAGCATTCATACCACAGATGGTTATACAGTAGACCAAGAAGGTCTGGTTAACAATTACGCGGTCGAACCGGAAATGTACATCAACGAACCGGGCGATTTGAGAGCAAAAGAAGAAGCCGAAGCCGCAGAACGCGCTCGAATTCTCGCAGAAATCAAAGATAAAAAAGGCGAGGAAGGAAAACTGACAATGGATTCAGACACCCGTAGCAAAGGGCCGGGAATTATCTAGATTGTGTGGTTGGTAGTTGCGTTTCAGCGCGCGAAATTGCAACTGCAAAGCAAAGGGGCGGGTTTTTATAGTTCCGGCAGTTATCGATCGATATTTCCGGTACAACCCGCCCCTATTTTGTTTTCACACCTAGCTCAAAAACGCCTTAAAATTCCTCAAGCTTTAACATTTTCCCTCAGCCAATTAAACTTAGCCTGAGCTAGCGCCAAATTTTCCAGGACGTTAGGATTGATATCCTCCCGTTCAAATTCGGGTTTATCTAATTCTATATTGCGCCCGTATTCTATATGTCTGATCGTACCGCGCATCCTGTCTGCCAGACACAGTGAAATTCCATAATAAAACCGGGAAGCAAAGCCCATATCGTTTTGAAGTTTGATTACTAACTGCCGCCTAGGAATTGCCAGCAAGTGAGTTTCTTCTATCGCCTTCACGGTTGCCAAAGGAGGGCGAGCGTCAATAAAAGAGACTTCTCCCACCAGTTCTCCGCTGGCTATTTTAGCAAGTTCTTTAGTCCCCTCAGCCTCGATCAAAACGCTCAAACTCCCATCCAAAATAATGTAGAGCGCATCTATCTGTCTCCCTTCATGGATCAAAATCCCGCCCGGATCTAGAACTTCCTTTTTGCCTTTTTGGACGATCCAGTTGATATCGTCATTATTTAACTGGCTCAAAATAAAAAGTGCTTTTTTTCTGCTGCTGTCGGCCATAAGTTTTCGCTCTCGATCGCTTCTTCTTTATATAAAATTTAGATGGCGCGCGATCGCAACTTCTTCCGAAGCAGTCCTCGCTCAATACAGTTTTTTTATCCTGCCCAACTTCTTCGCAAAACCCCTATGGGGCAGGCTTGACCCATAGCAGACGAATCACGCTGAATCATAATCTCTCAATACTAGCATTTGTTAAAGAATCTTTTTTAACTCCATCGACCTCCCCAACATCCCGCGAAATGCCCGTCTCAAAAACAATTGGGTTCACCCGCCCAGCTTTGCTGCGGCATGAGGCGCGGCAGACAATGCTCCGCGCCCAGTCTTGCTCACTAAATCGATCGTAAATCAGGATAGCCGGCCAACATATCGTCAGCAGTCAGAGTGTCCCCGTTCGCTTGAGGAGTCCACAGCACCTCAACCGCCAGCAACTGCTCGCTCGATACTCCCCCAATCTGACGCAAAGCTTGGCGCAAATCTTCAGAGTTTTTCACGGCTGGCAATTGCAATTTGCCTTGAGTACCCACAATCACCGTCACCACAATAAATTCCCCAGGATCTGAATTCAAATCAGAAGCAACCAGCGCCCCATTTTCCTGCAAACCTGGCAGGATATTGTTGCTCCCTGCTTGGCGGAGCTGATTGTTATAATTCGAGAGCGTTTCTTCAGTAAATTTACTGCGTTCTGCCAAAGAAAGTTGATTAAACTTAGCTTCGGCTGCTTCCAAGCGAGTTTGCACAGATTCAGCGCCCGCGTAAACCCAGTATTCAGGATGCCGCAGCAGCGCCAGAGTAGATTCTTGCAGCACTTGAGCGCGACCCGCGGCTGTGTCGGTATCCGCTTTTAGCGCTAGGGAGTCGAGCTCGGCTTGCAAACCGCGGGCCTCTGCTAGCAAACCAACTTGCAAGCGGGCCACAGATACAGTGGTAGTGGGGGCGCTGTTGCCGAGTTCGTCAGTTCCTCCCCCGGCGCGGCGGAAGCTTTGGACGAGGAAATTAGCAATCGAGATAAAAATCAAAATCGAGAACAGGCCGCCAAACCCGCCCCCAAAGCCAAAAAACGGCAGCAAGAACGGGAAACCGAAGCCACCTCCAAAGCCACCACCTGGGTAGTAGCCTCCTCCCGACGGCGCGTAAGTGCGACTAGGAGACGAGTAACTGCGCGCCGGAGCTCTAAAAGATCCGCCGCCGATACGTCCTCCACTGCGGGCGGCCAGAGCTCCATCAGCGTTACCGAGGGCTAGCGTCAGTACCAGACCGATCGCAAATAGTGATTTCAAAAGCGGTTTGATCTTTGAAATTAGTTGCTTGTACATAAGACCGTTACTATTCGATACATTTATAATTTACAGTCTATCCTCGCTTCTGGGCAGCCTGGTTATAGGTATGAAGCCAGCGAGATATCCGTACCAACCGATCCAACCACAGTTAGGCCTGAGTCTGCAAACGAGAAAAGCTAGAAAGGACTTGCATTCCTTACTACTTAATTCTTGCACCATTTTCAAGAGCCGGCTTTCCGGCCTGTTCCACAAAGACTGAATTTCTTTTGGGGAGTACGGGTTGGGAGCTTCTAGCCCACCCATAAAATGGTTATTGAGAATGGTGCAACATCTCAGTTACTAAGTAGTCGTGCAAAATTAATTACACAATATTTCGCGTGAAAGCCTTACCTAGCAATAAGTCTTTATGTAATTAATTTTGTGTAGTTACTTACAAACAATCGACATCCTGGCTTTTACAGAACTTTACTTAAGTACAGGGCGATCGGCCAACAATAAGCTTTAGACTTTTAAAGAAACGCCGCGAGTCCTCAAAAACAGGGCTTTATCTACCGTAAAAAAAACATTATGTTTCCAACTCACCGCCCCCGCCGCCTCCGCAACCATCCCCAACTCCGCCGGATGGTACGCGAAAATATCTTGACAACCAGCGATTTAATTTACCCCCTATTTGCCGTACCGGGGGAAGCTTTTGCTAAAGAAGTCACATCCATGCCCGGAGTTTACCAGCTATCGGTAGACAAAATAGTAGAAGAAGCAAAAGAAGTCTACGACCTCGGCATTCCCGCGATTATTTTATTCGGCATTCCCGCAGATAAAGACACAGATGCTACAGGTGCTTGGCACGACTGCGGCATCGTCCAACAAGCGACGGAAGCAGTTAAAAAAGCCGTACCAGATTTAATCGTCATGGTCGATACTTGTCTGTGCGAATATACCAGTCACGGTCACTGCGGCTATTTGGAAGTCGGAGATTTAAGCGGCCGCGTCTTGAACGATCCCACACTAGAATTGCTGAAGAAAACCGCCGTTGCTCAAGCTAAAGCCGGTGCAGATATTATCGCCCCTTCGGGAATGATGGACGGTTTTGTCGGAGCAATTCGCGAAGGATTGGACTCCGCTGGATTTGAAGATATTCCCATCATGTCTTACGCGGCAAAATACGCCTCAGCTTATTATGGCCCGTTCCGGGATGCGGCAGATTCTGCTCCGCAATTTGGCGATCGACGCACCTATCAAATGGACCCCGGCAACGGCCGCGAAGCTCTCAAAGAAATAGCTCTCGACATTGCCGAAGGCGCAGATATGCTCATGGTTAAACCCGCTTTAGCTTATATGGACATCATCTGGCGGGTTAAGGAAGCAACTAACCTGCCAGTTGCTGCTTACAACGTTTCTGGGGAATATGCGATGGTGAAAGCCGCCGCCCTCAACGGTTGGATAGATGAAGAAAGAGTAGTGATGGAAACTTTGACAGGATTCAAGCGTGCTGGTTGTGATTTGATTTTGACTTATCACGCCAAAGACGCCGCGCGCTGGCTGCAAAACTGATTCACTTGATTAGAGATTAGAGATTAGAGATTTGACTCCACAGCACAATCTTCGGGTGTTTTCGTGGAGTCAATACCTCTCTCGATAGATGATTTTTGAGCGATTACGCACCATACAAGCCTCGCTTACCGATGGACGACCCTCTAAACCGGGTTTTTACCGTTTCGGTGGGCTGCAATATCAAATCCGTTGGCATCGGAATTATTCATCTCGATCTTCTCTGACTCTGTGTTCTCTGCGCCCTCTGCGGTTAAATCATTCCGATACAACCGCAATTGATCTAACGAAGTAGACGTAAGAAAAAACCCGGTTTCTCTGTAGACAAACTCCACACCCCTAAAAAATCAGTCATTCCCATCTAAAATCTCAAATCTAAAATCTCAAATGGTATGAGTTATCAGTTGGGAATTTTGACTCAAAGACTTTTTTACAAAATTTACCCCAAAAAGTATTAATAATCACCGAAATTAGTGAGAAAATATGTATGAATAAAAATAGTTTTGTAAATCGGGAATTCAACCATTGCTCGTTCCCAAGCAAAATCAATTTTCACCCCTGTAAAACAGTAAAAGTAACACAGTTTAGATACCACTTGAAGGCAGATTGAGCATGACATCAACGACTAGGGATTCCAGTCAGATTCAATTTTGTATAGGTCGCGATCGCGCAGACATCGTACAGATCCAAGAACTATTTAAAGCCGCCGCCTTTTGGGCGAGGGAACGCAAGATAGAAGATTGGGAAATTGCGATCGCCAACAGCGAACCAGTTGTTACAGTTTGGGACGGCTCACGGGCGATCGGCTTTGCCAGAGCCACCTCAGACGGCATCTATCGAGCCACCATCTGGGATGTCGCCATTCACCCAGATTACCAAGGTGCAGGACTCGGCCGCAAATTAGTCCAAACCGTCTTGAGTCACCCTCGAATGTGCCGAGTAGAGCGAGTTTACCTGATGACAACTTACAAACAAAGCTTCTACGAGCGCATCGGTTTTCAGCAAAACGCTAGCACGACAATGGTACTTGAAAATCAGCTCTTAGAAGAGAATGTCGAATTAGAAATTAGCAAGGGCGAATTGCTAACTGCTAATTGTTAAACAAGCACAAAACTTGCACCAAAATCAATATGTAGGGTGCTCTTCGGCGCACCTTACTACCTATCAATTACCCACAACCAGGACACGGCAGTGCCGTTTCCCTACAATTAATCGATCGATAGTTACATCTCTTGCGAGCATGATGGCAAGAGAGTCCTCGCCCGTTCTATGATTATTTTGGGGTAGGGAAACGGCATTGCCGTGTCCTCGGTTACTCGTGCAACCGGCATTGATATTAATCCGTTAAAAAGTCCGTGGCCGAACTTCCTTCATCACAAAGTTGCCAAAGGAATAGAACACTGAGTCCGGTTAAAATTGCACTCTTCAGACTCAGAAGGCACAGCCAGAACCTCCAACTTTCCGCTCATCAAACTTAAAAGAGTCTGATTCATCAATAACCTCATTCCAGAAGACACCTGAGAATTATCGCTGCTCTTAGTAGCATCACACTCCAAATCGTGCTTCAGCAAATCCCAAGACTCGCTCCAAGCACTCACTGAACGCTGATCGTCCACCCAAATGTGAACGTATCCAGATTCCGGCGAAGCATGGGCAGACACAGAAATACTCCCCTCCTCCATCTGAGCCACAGCAGTATCTACCAAATTGACTAAAACTTGCCTAAACCTCGGCAAATCTGCCAAGACATAAATCTCCGGATCAGGCGGCAATATCTCCAAACGAATGCCGCGATTAGCAGCTTGCAAGTAAGTTAAATCATCAACCTCGTCAAAAACCTTAGCTAACTGAATCGGCTCAATATCCATCCTGTCAGTGCCGTGTTCAGTTTTAGCAACAGAGATAATTTCATCTATCAATTTCACCAGCTTGAGTGCCGCGACGTGAGCTTGCTCGACAAACTCTCGTTCCTCAGCAGGATCGTCGCACAAATCCGAGAGAATTAATTGCAGCGTACCAATCATAGTGCTCAGGGGCGATCGCAACTCGTGAGAAGTTCGAGCCAAAAAACCCGCCTTAAATTGGCTCATCTCCGATGCCATCTGATAAGCCAATTGAGTTTGCTTAAGTTGCTCAGAAAGGGCATCAAACTTCTCTAACTGAATTTCTTGAGGAGATGGGGCTACTTTGGGCGCCGGTTCGGGCTGTTGCGAGCTTTTTTGCCGCAGGCGCCAAATCAAACTGCTTCCCAAACCCAGCCCCAGTCCCATACCTAAATATATAAAGTTGCTCCAGCCGATCGGCGCCATATTGCTTTGCCTTGGAGTTTAGCTTTTAGCATTCTAACTCGATCGCGCCTTGTCGCAATATTTCCCACTCGCTGCCCGTCCATTTAGCCACAGTCGAAGGCAAACTCGAAGCTGTTGTCGCTGTTGCTAATTCCGAAGGAACTAATGTCAAGACTTCAGGAAACTGAGCCTCAATTTCTGCCACCGACTCCAGAGGCGCTTGGCCGGATAGATTAGCACTGGTAGTAGCCAAAGGGCCTGTCTGCTCTAGAATCTTGAGGGCAAGGGGAAAATTAGGCACTCGTACTCCGATTGTAGTGCGATCAATGGGATTGAGAGCCGCCGGGACTTTTGGCGAAGCCGGCAGCACCAAAGTTAGCGCCCCCGGCCAATAGGATTCGGCTACTTGCTGCCACAAGTTTAACTCTGCTGGACTTCCCTGCACGTAGGGCCATAAAGCCTGGGCGGATGCTGCCATCAAAATCAGCGGTTTGTCTTGACTGCGACGTTTAGCTGCAAAAATCAACTCCGAGCGATCGGGACGCGCAGCCAAAGCGGGTACAGTATCTGTAGGAAAACTGACGATATGATTGCCAGAAATTGCCCCTTGAACTAGGGCATCGATCGAAACTTGTGTCATAGCTGGTAAAACTATAGTCATTTATTGCAACGACATGGGAGGCGTTAGCCCTCCCCTTTCACTTTTACTTTGAGCGGATTAACCCGCCTCGGCTGAACTACGCAGCTCCCTATCCCATCGCACAAGGCATTTGGGATTGCTTTTCTGAGAATGATTAAAGTCAGTGAAGGAGTCGCCTCCTCCACTGCTCTCCAAAACGGAACGTGATAGTTTCCCATCATTCCGCTCCT